>JALWKJ010000001.1 GCA_027081495.1 Campylobacterales bacterium
TTAAAGTCACATTTATACGCTAGTCGAAAAAGAGACTGTTTACCGCGATTAGCCGTTGATCATGATACATACATACAAAATATTTTATATTTTTTATCATTCGTGCGGTAAAAGCGGTATCGGGAACCAGCGGACCGATAAAGACCTCTTCAAGTAATTTTTTATTTGCGAGATTAATCGCCTTTTTTATGATTATCTCTTCGTCGCCTATGACGCCTTCATCTCCCGCATGAGGATTTAAACCCAAAACTCCTATTTTCTCCTCTTTGATTTCGCTGTACAGGTTGAGCATAAAATCGCTCAAGCTCTTTTTGTCGATTTTTGAGGGAACATCTTTAAGCGCGATATGGTGCGTAAATAAGGCGACAAACAATTTATCGCACCCGATCATCATGATCGTCTCTTTTTCAAATATATCTTTTAAAGCGTCGGTATGACCTTTATATTTTATTCCGGCACTCTGCCAAGCTTTTTTATGTATAGGCAGAGTGCAGATAGCGTCAACTTTTTTCTCCTTTGCGAGTTCAACGGCTTTTTTGAATGAATCAAAAGAGTATTTTCCGCTTTTTTCACAAATATGCGAGGGGGTTATTTTAAAATCCGTACCGATATCCAAGGTTTTAAAATTCGGAGGCATTTTTATTTTTAGCAATTTACAAGCTTGTTCCAACATACTTTTACTTACTATATATATGGGGTTGCAAAAATCGCTCACGATTTTATGAGATTTTAAGGCTATCTCTATGCCGATCCCGTTTAAATCTCCTATGCTGATTGCGATTTTCATCTATTTTTCTTTATGAGTGTTGCCATCTCTTTTATAGAGTTTTCAAGACCGGTATAGATACTTCTTGCTATGATGCTTTGACCGATATTTAACTCTTTTATCTTTTCTATTTTTGCGATTGCCTCGACATTTTGATAATTTAATCCATGACCCGCCGCGATGTTCAGCCCGAACTCATCCGCATATTCACAAGCGCTTTCAAGCTCTAAAAGCGATTTCTTAAGAAGTTTTTTAAGTTTACTTCTATCTATGTCAAGCTCTTTTATACAGTGATGAGTTTTTGAAAGGCCGCTAAATAGCATCGCATAGATATTCGCGTAAGTTCCGGTATGAAACTCCACCCACTCCACGCCTATCGTTTTTGCTCCTCTAATAGCCTCTTTTGTGGGATCGATAAATAAAGATGTCTCTATCTCTCTGGCTTTTAGATAGTGAACGGCTTTATCTAGGTTTGAGAAATTGGGCTCGTTCATATCCAGCCCGCCTTCGGTAGTAACTTCTTCTCTTTTTTCCGGCACGAAAGTGGCGCGGTGAGGTTTTAAATCGGCTACGATCTCAACTATATCGGGATCTACGCTGCATTCTAGGTTTACGGCAAGAGAGCTGCTTTGGATGATTCTTTTTACATCCTCGTCTTGAATATGGCGACGATCTTCTCTTAAGTGTACGGTTATTTGATCGGCTCCGGCTCTTTTTGCTATAAAAACCGCTTCGAGCGGATCGGGATCGTTGATTTTTCTAGCTTCTCTTAAAACCGCGATATGATCAATATTTACTCCAAGTAACATCTCTAACCTTTTGTGTTGTATTATCTATTTTCAAATTATATCAAAAGGTTGATAATGCTGGGGTGTGATCTGGGTTCAAATACCTTGAGAGTGGTAAAAATAGATTGTAAAACAAAAGAGAGGGTAAAAGAGTTTGAAAAGATAGTCAAAACCGCCGAAGGAATAGCCTCCACACAAAATATATCGCAAAATGCGTTAAATCGCATCGTCGAAGCTATTTTGGAAGCTAAAACTAGTTTTAAGTGTGATCGAAGAAATTATAAAGCGGTAACGACGGCGGCTCTTAGATTAGCGAAAAACTCGTCGTTCGCACTAGAGTTTATCTATAAAAAAACAGGTGTTTTATTTGAGATTATCGACTCTTCAAAAGAGGCGGAATACACAAGAATCGCCGTAGAAAACAGGCTTGAAAAATTGGGATTAAATAGCAAAAGCTTTATACTTTTGGATTTGGGAGGCGGTTCATGCGAAGTGGTCGTAAAAAACGAATCTGAAATTATTCGTAAAAGTTTTGATGTGGGAATAGTTACCATAGTTGAAAAGTACGCTCTTGAAAATCTTGATTTTGGGATAAAAAAGGAGTGTGAAAAAATAGCGTTGTTCGCAAAAACGATAGAAAAAAAGTTCGATTATTTTATAGGATCGTCGGGAACTCCTACGACTATAGCCTCTTTTTTAAATCAAATCGATTACGATCATTACGATTATCGTAAAGTAAACGGCTTTTTGCTCGATAAAACTAAAATGAACGAAGCTCTTGAAAGACTGATTTTGATGCAAAAGCAGGAGAGAATCAAATGGGTCGGAGTAGGAAGAGACGATTTGATTATCGCGGGTGTAAAGCTTTTATTGGAAATTATTTCTATTTTCGGATATGAGACTCTTTTAGTTATCGACGACGGTCTAAGGGAAGGAGTCGCGCTTAGCCTTTGCAATAAGCAAAACTTTAATACAAATTAACTAAAATATATTAAAAACAGGATTAAAACAGAACCTTCATGATCAAAATTATCGCATATTTAAGTTTACTGTTTTTTCTAGTCTCTCCGATTAGAGCCGATTGGGTTAAATCTCTCGGCGGTATCGGCAACTCCGCCGCCGCTAAACAGAGCTATATGTTGGGGCTTTTGCTTCAGCAGACTTACGGCAGTTACAGTACGCAGGATTTAAGAAGCGAAAAAGCTCTTTTAAAGTTTTATGAACAAAGAGACTATAAAACATTCTGGTTTAACGGATTTAACGAACCCCGACTTTCCGTCGTTGAGATGTTGGAGGCTATCAAACGCTCGCAAAGGGAGGGACTGGATAGTTCAAAATATCATTACGATGAGATAAAAACTCTATATGACGAGTTTCAAAGCGACCCGTATTCGGATGATAAAGAACGAAATCTTGCCGTTATAACGCTCGATATACTTTTAAGCGATGCATTTTTTTCGCTTGCTACGGATCTTTACGAAGGATTGATCGATTATAAAAAATTTAAACAAAAATTAAAAACTCTTGCGGAAAAAAGAGAGATAAAGTATAGCTGGGATATGAATTTTAGCTCGATAGATCCTAAGTCTTTACTTAAAAAAGCCGCTAGAAGTATGCAGATAGAGAAAACTTTGTATGATTTGGTTACTAGAAATTATATTTATGAAAATCTTCTTGAAGCTTATCATCGCTACAAGGAGATCGTAAAAGATGGAGGTTTTGTTAAAATCCCCTCTATAAGCTTGAAAGAGGGAAGCAGAGGAAATGCCGTGAAGCTTTTGGCGAAGAGGCTTTTTCAAAGCGATGATCTCGATTATTACGACGATGATTATATCGTATTCGATAAGCAGCTAAAAGAGGCTTTAAAAAGATTCCAAAAAAGGATGGGGTTTTGGCCTTCGGGTACGCTGGATAGAAAAACCCGTATAGCTTTGAATGTTCCGGCTTCCAGAAGAGCCGCGAATATCAAGCTAAATCTCGAAAGAGCGAGATGGGAAAAAGATAGTTTGGATTATCCCTATGTTTTTGTTAATATTCCATCTTTTATGATGTATTTTAAAGACGGCGAAGAGAATATCTTTTCTATGAGGGTTGTAGTGGGAAGTAAAAAAAATCCTACGCCTATTTTTAAAGCCTATATGTCGTATGTCGTATTAAATCCTACTTGGAGCGTTCCGCAGTCGATCGTAAAAAAAGAGATGCTCGCAAGACTTCAAGAAGACCCGGATTATCTAAGCGAGAGGAAATTTAAAGCGTACGACGGATGGTCAAAAAACAGAAAAGAGATCGATCCGTTTGATATCGACTGGTATCAGTTCGATAAAGACAGCGATCTACCTTTTAATATCGTCAAAGATCCCGGAGCGGGCAATCCTCTTGGGCGTGTGAAGTTTATGTTTCCAAACAAATATGCCGTTTATATGCACGATACGAATGAAAAAAAACTTTTTAAAAGACCTATAAGGGCATACAGTCATGGGTGCATAAGATTACAGCAGCCGCAAAAAATGCTTGAGTTTATCAGTGAAAATTATCTTCCAAAATCGTATGACAGTATCAAAGCCGAACTGAAAAAGGGTGAAAACAGCTCTATTCAGATGAAAGAAAAAATCCCGGTTTATATTCGATACTATACGGTATGGAGCGATCAAAACGGTTTAAATTTTAGAAATGACATATACGGGTACGACAAGGCGGCGGCGGAGTCTTTACGATGAAATTTAATTGATTTTGAGCTGAATTTATTAATTTAATTAACTTTTTGCTTGATCTGTTTACTTTTTTCTGTTAAAATTGCATTTCGTTTTATAATAAAGTCCCAAATTTTGGGACAAACTAGGAGTATTTTTGGATACTGATATTATTAGCAATGCTAAAGGTATAGAAGTTTCAAGAAGAAATTTTTTAAAGAAATCCGCTTTTTTGGCTACAACGGCTATGGTTGCTCAGCAACAACTTTTCGCTAACAGCGAAGAGGAGAAAATATTAAAACTTCGCGCAGTTCACCAGTCAAAGGACTATTACGCCGAATTTTATGAAAAAGACAGTTATAAAATAAGCGGTCTTTTTACTATCAATAAAGCTTTCATGGACACAAGAGCTAGAGAAATGACGAGAATCGATATAGAGCTTATAAATCTGATGTATGAATTAAACCTTCATATAGGTATAGATAAAAAGTTCAATATCGTCTCAGGCTACAGAAGTCCTCAGACAAATGCCTGGTTGAGACGGCAGCTAGGCGGAAAAAATGTAGCGAAAAATTCACTTCATATGGATGGTAAAGCGGTCGATATTTATGTCGCCGGCGTACCTCTTAGAAAATTGAGGGATATCGCGGTCAGTCTTAAAAAAGGCGGAGTCGGTTACTATCCCAAAAAAGGATTTATCCATATCGATGTGGGAGATGTGAGAACCTGGAGAATAGGATAGGCAAGATAGACGCGGTTTGCGTCTATTTTTGATTTAGTATATCGTACTCTTGGGGGATTTTATATACAAACCTCTCTTTTGAAATAGGCTTGTTGATTTTTTGATTTAAAAAGAGGATTGTAACTCTGTTTTGCAATTCGTCTTTATAGGTTATCTTTTCGATAAGCTTATTTTTGAGAGTGATTTTATAGTTTGTATTGTTGAATGTCGTTATATATGTATCTTTTGAGACTTTTTTCGCCTTTTTAAGCAGGCTTAGAATATTTGGAACCTTATCTAGTTTCGCGAATATCGCCTGTTCGAGTTCGGGTTCAACGATAACTACCTTTCCTTCGCTATAGTATATCTTTTTGTCGATCGGAGAGGTATATATCCAAAGGGCGAGATTTTTATCTTTTTTTGCATAGAGTTTTCCTTTGTAGATGATTTTACTGTTTTGATCGTTAGTTATGATTTGTTTAAAATCGGATTCAAAACTTTCAAGCTTTGCGAGGCTATTGCAAAAAAGAGTAGTTCCCATGAGAGTTATAAATAAAAATACTATCTTTTTCAATGTTTTCCTTATAAATATTAAATTGTAAACAATATAAGTCGATATATCGTAACAACTCAACTTTAGCAAATTAATATTAAACTTTTGTTAAAATCGAAATAACTTACATAAAGGATCTTCTACGATGATATCATCAGTCGTAAAAAAAGTGTTTGGCACAAAAAACGATAAGATCGTCAAACAGTATATGAAAAAAGTCCAAAATATCAACGCTCTTGAGCCGAAATATGAAAAGATGAGCGACGAAGAGCTCAAAAAGGAATTTTTACAACTTAAAAACGCGGTTATAAAAGGCGAAAAAACTCTTGACGATGTTTTATACGATTCGTTTGCCATAACAAGAGAAGCTAGTAAACGAACTACCGGACTTAGGCATTACGATGTTCAAATGGTGGGCGGTATGGTGCTTCATGACGGTAAAATCGCCGAGATGAAAACCGGCGAGGGAAAAACTCTAGTCGCTTCGCTCGCTATAGTGTTAAACGCGATGACTGCAAAAGGCGTGCATCTTGTTACGGTAAACGACTATCTTGCAAAAAGAGACGCAAAAGATATGGGTCGTATATATGAATTTTTAGGATATTCGACGGGAGTCATTACGAACGATATTCAAGACGACGCTATTAGAAAAGCTCAATATGACGCCGATATAACCTACGGAACAAACAATGAGTTCGGTTTTGATTATCTAAGAGACAACATGAAGTATGATTTGAGCGAAAAGGTTCAAAGAGAACACAATTTCGTTATCGTTGATGAGGTCGATTCGATTTTGATAGACGAAGCTAGAACCCCTTTGATTATCTCAGGTCCTACAAATAGAACGCTAGATAACTATCATAAAGCGAATCAAGTCGCAAAGCAGCTAAAAAGAGCTACCCAAAAAGATGAAAAAGGCGAAATCAAGCAAGATAGCGGCGATTTTGTCGTCGATGAAAAAAATAGAACTGTTACGCTGACTGAATCCGGTATAAGAAAGAGCGAAGAGCTTTTTGGCGTTGACAATCTCTACAGTCTCGAAAACGCCTCGTTGAGTCACCATTTGGATCAAGCGCTCAAAGCTCAAAATATTTTTGAAAGAGATGTCGATTATGTCGTAAGAGACGGCGAAGTGATAATCGTCGATGAGTTTACCGGAAGATTGAGCGAAGGACGCAGATACAGCGAAGGACTTCATCAAGCGCTTGAAGCGAAAGAGGGCGTCGTTATACAAGAAGAGTCTCAAACTTTAGCCGATATCACATTTCAAAACTACTTTAGAATGTATGAAAAATTATCCGGAATGACCGGAACGGCTCAGACCGAAGCGACGGAATTTGCGCAAATTTACGGATTAGATGTTATATCGATTCCGACGAATGTTCCCGTAAAAAGGGAAGATAAAAACGATCTCATATATAAGAGCGAAAGAGAAAAATTCGAGGCGGTTATCAATAAAATAAAAGAGCTTCATAAAAAAGGACAACCGGTGCTAATCGGTACGGCGTCTATCGAAAAGAGTGAACTTTTACATGAGATGATGAAAAAAGAGAAGATACCGCACTCTGTTTTAAATGCGAAAAATCATGAGAGCGAAGCTTTGATTATCGCCGATGCCGGTAAAAAAGGAGCGATTACCGTCGCTACGAATATGGCGGGACGGGGCGTTGATATAAAAATAGACGATGAAGTCAAAGAGTTGGGCGGTCTTTTTATTCTAGGAACCGAACGGCATGAATCAAGAAGGATAGACAATCAGTTAAGAGGAAGATCGGGGCGTCAGGGAGACCCCGGCGCTAGTCAGTTTTATCTGAGTCTTGAAGATAACCTTCTTCGAATATTCGGCAGCGATAAAATCAAGTCGATTATGGAGCGTCTAGGGATAGAAGAGGGCGAACATATAGAATCGGCGATGGTTACGAGAGCCGTTGAAAACGCTCAGAAAAAAGTGGAAAACCTTCACTACGAATCAAGAAAACATATACTCGAGTATGACGATGTGGCAAACGAACAGAGAAAGGTTATCTATACATATAGAAACGAATTGCTTGATTTGGAATTTGATCTAAGCGATAAAATTAGACAAAACAGAAAAGAGTATATTGAGGATCTACTATCCCGTGCCGGAATTTACGAGGGGATACCGGAAGATGATTACGATATAGAGAAATTGATAGCTATCTTAAAAGAAGAAGTTCTTATAGAGTTTGAGCCAAAAGATTTTAAATCTCTTGAAAGCGACGCCATAGCGCAGAAGATAGAGAAAGTTCTTACCGATATGTATGAACAAAAGATGGCAGTCGTGGATAAAAAACAAAGAAGAGATATTGAAAAACTTATCTATCTTCAAACGGTTGACAATGCTTGGAGAGAACATCTTTATCAGATGGATACGCTAAAAACCGGTATCGGTCTTAGAGGTTACAATCAAAAAGATCCTTTAACGGAGTATAAAAAAGAGAGTTACGGACTTTTTGTGGAGCTAATAAATCGTATTAAATTCGATAGTATCAAAATGCTTCAAAATATCCAGCTTCGCGATGAGAGCGAACAAAAAGAGAGAGAAGAGGCGATGCAAAAAATGCTCCAAGAGTTGGAAAATGTCGCCGAAGACGCCGTTTTAAACAAAGAGAGCGTTTTGGAGCCTCAAAACAGCGAGCACGAAGCCTTCAGAAGTAAAAAGATTGCCAGAAACGATCCATGTCCTTGCGGCAGCGGCAAGAAGTATAAACATTGTTGCGGAAAGAGCGGTCCTAAAAAAGGACTTCTCGCAAATAAATAAAAAGAAGCGGCAGTTTGAACTCTTCGAAATTGGTTTTTTATCTAGTAAAAAAATATCTGCGTTTTGATAAAAGCCAGCCTTTTATCACCATCAGCGCCCTTT
>JALWKJ010000002.1 GCA_027081495.1 Campylobacterales bacterium
TAATAAACTTGCAAATAACATAATTTGCGGAGAAAACGAAAAAAAACATAGAAAAGAGATTTTAAATTTTCTTCAAAACGAGTTAAAACGCCTTAAGATTTTTACTGATACCGATCTTATAAAATTAATTAACGATATCCCCTGTAAGGACAATAATGAAAACAACTATAGGTCTCGCTTTTCATATTGGAAAAAAAATTCGACCGCTATACATAACAAAGATATCAAAAATGCTTTAGAGAAAAATTTTGACTTTCAAAGTAAATTATGGGAAAGAGGGGATCTATTTATAAAAGAGGTATTAACAGAGTGTACGGATAAATTCATCAAAAAACATATGCAAAAAAAGATAGATCTGTTTAGTAAAATTAGAGACGAGTTTAATCTCCAAGACGATTTGACAAAAGAAGGATTAAATGATTTAGAAATGCTACAAGAAATGAATAGAGATGAAATAAAACAATATATAAGCGATAAACAACCATTATCAAATACCAGGTCTCAAAAGTTTATATTAAAGTTAATTTCAATTTTGCATTCTAAAGGTTATTATAAACTTTTACTTCAAGATGTATTAGAAGCTTTGGATTTACATCATAGAGAAAATATAGAAATCAAAAAAATTCAAGCTCATGCTTTGGGTAGCTCCGAAATAGGCGAATATAAAAAAGCTTTCGATTTGCTATCAACAATATCGACTAATGATGATATCGAGATAATAGATATGCAAACCGAAGCTATTTCAAATATGCGTCGTTACCAACTAAATGATAAAAAAATAGACAATAAACAAAAACAAGAAATTATCAAAAAACTCATTACTCACTATGAAGAAATTTTTAAACACAATAACTCTTATCACTACTATCCAGCTATAAATTTAGCTTATATAATCTCACTCTCTGCAAACTTATCTCCCAAAAACTCAACACAACACGAAACACAAATTGATCAAATATACAAAAAAGCAAGAAAATCTATAGAGATAGATAAAAAAAGTAAAGAAAACATAAAAAGATATTATGCCAATATAACAACTATTGAATTTATGCTTCTTAGAAATATAGGAAACATCATAGCTGAATTTGAAAGATTTTTGGAATTAGAAGAAGAGAATATCTCCTCAATAGAATTAGAAAGAACTCAAAGGCAAATGCAGTTTTTTATTGATACTACTATAAGTTTTGGCAACGATGAAAACGCCACTATTTCCAATATGCGAAAAACGATAGAACTCATTGATGATTTTATAGACTACAAAGCACAAATTCGAACTTGATTTTTGGTTAATACGGCTTACAAACAAGCTAAATCACACCAGCTTCCCAAGTACCGCTTCTTCGTCTTCGTAGTCAAAATGTACGATTCTGCTCTCGTTTAAAATCATGTCGATTACGGCTCTTGCTTCGTTTTTTGTCGGAGACGGCAAAAAGCGGATGATCTCTTCGGCGGCTTCCAGCACATCATAAACCGACGCGCTTGGATATTTGCCGAGTATGGAAACCCTTGGAACGATAAATTTCGACGAGGGCATGAGTATATGGTTTTTTATCATAAATTTTTCAATTTCAAAACCGCTTTGAAGAGAAGTATATACGACATCGCCGCCGTTATACGCTACGATCATATCGTCGCTGGCTTTTAAACCGCCGTTTTGAATATCTATGCAGTTGCTTTGATTTATACGAACGGCTCCTTTTCTTACCGCTTCGTTTGAAAGCGCCCTTTTTGCGATCTCAAGACTCTCTTTTGAAAGAGAACCGTACTCATCCACGACTACACCGTCTATTGCGAGAAATCTATTCTCCTCGCCCGCTCCTTTATCCAAGATAGCAATGTCGTTGGTTACG
>JALWKJ010000003.1 GCA_027081495.1 Campylobacterales bacterium
AAAAAAACATTACTGTTTAGATAAATCAAGATTGGAAGATATTTTCATTAGAGAAGTTTTTGCGCTGCAAAACGATCTTTATTATAAGTTTTTTGAAAACAAGGCGAACAGATGGTATTTTGACATATCATATAAACCTTACCAAATACCGAGCGGGGATTGTTATTCTATTAGAAAGGTAGGTGAAAACAAGTTGTTTGTTTTTTTGGTTGACGCTATGGGAAAAGGGCTTAGCGCCTCTTTTACATCGATTATGTCTTCGACATTTATAAATTATATCACCGATACGCAAACACAAAAAGGTAAATTCGATCTTGAATATACGATAAAAAAATATCACAGATTTATCAAAAAGAGTATCTTTGAAGACGAGATAATATCGGTGTCGTTTTTTGTGTTTGATTTTTTTGAAAACAGAGTCGAATACGCAAGTTTCGCGATGCCTCCGGTACTTATGTGTTTGAAGGATAAGAGCGTAACGAAGCTAAAGGCAAACAATCTTCCTCTTTCAAAATACAATCTTGAGATAAATATATCCGAACATTCTTTGGAAGAGGTCGTGAAACTTTTGATTTATAGCGACGGATTGAATGAGAGCGTAACGAAAGATATGCATATGTATAAAAAGTATCTTGAAAATGATTTCGTCAATAAGGCAAACTATAAAGAATTTTTATCTATAGCTCAGACGAGAGTCGGTGATTTCGATGACGATATGACATTTTTGTATATAGAAAAAGAGATTTGCGACAAATGTGTTTCGTGTGATATTACTCTAAAAAGTCGTCAAAACGAACTTCAAAAAGCAGCCGATAAAATGAGCGGTTTCTTTTTAAACAACGGACTTTCTTTAGAAAATGAGATTCGGTTAAATAACGCATTTAACGAAATGCTGCTAAACGCTTACGAACATGGTAACCTAGGTATATCGTATAAGCAAAAAAACAGGCATATGGAAGAAGGTACTTTTGAGAGATTGATTGAAAAATTGGAAGAAAAATATCGGCATAAAAAGATATACATAAAATTATCCGTAAAAGAAGAAAAAGATTTTAAAATTTTTAAGATTGAGATTGAAGATGAAGGAAACGGTTTCGATACAAATATCATGAGAAATAAATTCTTGAAAAAGGGTTCGTTCAGCGGCTGTGGGTTGATTATGACATCCAAAATGGTTGATGCTTTTTATTATAACGATAAAGGCAACAAAGTAGTAATGAAAAAAATTCAAAAAAAGGAGAAATAGATGGCTTCAATAACAAAAAAAACAAAAGCTATAGAGATAAAAGGAAATATAAAAGGTATGGAGGATGTAAACGAGATCAAAGAGGCGATTGAATCGTTTGGCTTAGAAAAAGGCGATAGTTTTAGTTTGGAGATAAAAGACTCCTTTGCCATGCCTTCGGCTCTTATCGGCTATCTTATGAAACTTATCCAAAAAGATGAGATAAAACTAAGTATCTGTGCCGGTGATGCGAGACTTGTTGAGTTGCTTGATGATCTTGGATTTACTAAAGCTTTTAATATAAGATCAAAATGTCCTGCTTAAACTTTGATCTTTTTCCATTTTCCTTTGTTAAACTCTCTGTATAAAAAGAGGGCTTTGACAAAGGTGTCGCTTATCATGGCGATATAGACAAATAAAATATTTTCAAAATAGTATCCAAGAACAAATGCGGGAATGATTCTTATAAACCAGAGTGAGAGCAGGTTTATTTGATCACCGCACCAATGAATATTTTTAATTTTTGATGCGGTGATTTTGTTCATAATCAAGGCGGATTTTTGAAGGACTCGCCGTAGCGAATTCGAAAAAATCTAACGAAGAGTATGGACAAAAGCACCGCAC
>JALWKJ010000004.1 GCA_027081495.1 Campylobacterales bacterium
ATATTTTTTTAAAAACTCTATATCAAAATTTTCAAGATCATACGGGTGAACACCGACGCTAAAGTATATCTCGTCGTGAGCTTCACAAATTTCTACGGCTTTTGGAAGTTCGCTTGGATCGGCTCCGGGGATGATCATGCCGCAAATCCCGGCTTCTTTTGCTCTTTGTATAACATTTTCAAGATCATTAGCGAATCGTTTGTCGTTTAAGTGACAATGGGTGTCTATTATCATTTTATTATTCCGGAAGTTTTTTGGGATTATATCGGTATGTCGATAAAAGAGGGCGTAAAGCTACGCCTCCTGTCTATTCTATGGTGAACGAGATTTTTGCCGTGATTCTATATTTTACTATTTTGTTATCTACGACTTTCGCGCTTTTGTCTTTGATATAGATCGATTGAATGTTTCTAACCGATTTTGACGCCTCTTCTATCGCATTTTTTGCCGCGTCTTCCCAGCTTTTTCCCGATTGTGCCAAAACCTCTATAACCTTAACTACTTTTGCCATGATCTCTCCTTCGTTAATTTACATAGAATTATATCATAAAAATTTACCTATATTGATCTTTTAAAAGACTTTTGGCAAAATTTAAAGCTTCATTGCTTATCTTTTTACCGCTTATCATTCGCGATAGCTCGTTTATACGACCCTCTTTATTCAAGAGTTTTACTTTACTTGTTTCATCTTTGTAAACTAAAAAGTGCATATCCGCGACTGATGAGAGTTGAGGCTGATGACTTATGGCGAATATTTGATAATTTTTGCTAAGGGTTTTGAGTACCGAGGCTATGCTCATCGACTCTTTTCCGCTTACATTCGCATCTATTTCATCGAGTATCAAAACTCCGCCGCATGATTTTACAAATTCGCTTGAAGCCGCCAACATCGCAAGTCTTAGACGATTTAACTCTCCCGCGCTTATTTTTTTTAATTCCGTCGTACCGAGTCTTGTCTGAATCAAATCGACTCCAAGATGGGTTAATTCCCGCTTGGTTATAGAAAATTTAACATTTTTGAGGTATAAAAGATTTAGATAATGTTCCACTCTTTTTTGTAAAATCTTTAACGCTTCGCTTCGCGCTATGCTTATCTTGGAAGTTAGAGCGTCGATATTTTCTTTAAGCCGCAGTACTTTTTGTTCAAGAGTATGCTTTTGAGACTCAAGGTTTTCATAGCGTGATAGTTCCTCTTTTTTCTTTTGGAGATATAAAAGCGCTTCTTCTATCGACCCGTATTTTCTTTTTAGCGATGAGAGTTGTTCTATTCTATCAAGAAGAGATTCGACTTCTATTCCTTCAAGTTCGTTTATCTTTAGCGTCGCTTCTTCAAATATCGCCTCGAGTTCACTCATGCATTCATCGAAAAATGTACTATCTTTTTCTAAAAGCAAGAGCGCTTTGGAAACTTTTTCTCTTAAATCAAACACTAATAAGGCTTCCGAGACGGCATCTTGGATTTTCTCTTTTTTCGAGAGTTCTTTTTTTTGTCGTATAAGTTTCTCGTATTCATCGATATCGGGCGCGATATTTTCTATCTTTTTTATTTCGTAAGCCGTAAACTCTTTTAACTCTTCTATCTTTTTTTCTTCCAATAAAATTTTTTCGAGTTCGTTTTTGCTTTTTTTGTATTCAAAATAAAGTTTTTGAAACTCGTCTATCGTTTTTTTATGTTCGATATTCGATATTGTCGCTATGGCGTCGATCAAAGAGAGTAAATTTTCATTTTCAAATTCGCTAAATTCCCGAAGACTTAGGTAATTTACGAAGCGAGAGCCTATCGATTTTATATTTTTCTTTGAAATTTGACGGCTATTTATGAAATATCTTGACGATTTTTG
>JALWKJ010000005.1 GCA_027081495.1 Campylobacterales bacterium
AGTTACTATAAACTAAAAAAATATAAAAAAGCTCTTATCTCTTATGAAAAAGCCCAAAAGATAAAAAACGAATCCGATCTTTTATACAATATAGAGCTTACAAAAAAACATCTCAAAAAAAAGAGCTCAAACAATCCTAAAAAAGATGATAAAAAAAATAAAAAAAAGAGTCAAAAACAAGATCAAAACAATCAAAAGAACAACAACTCCGACAACGGTTCCAACAACGCCGACAAAGAGAAAAAAAACAGCCCCCGACAAAAAGAGGAGTCTCCTTTTGATACGAAAGAGATGAAAAAATGGGAAAAAAAACTTTTAAAAAGCAGACCGAAAACTATGCCTATAAGGCTTCATGAGCAAAAGATACAAAGAGTTAAAAATGAAAATCCATGGTAACAAAAACAGAGTCTCTTTTTATTTCAAGATAACGATTATATTTTTACTGTTTTTTGGGAATATTTTCGCAAAAGAGAAAAAAGAAGACGCCGATTTAGATTTTAAAATGAACGCAAACAAACAAGAAGCGTTTGTAGGCGAGAGTATTCTTATAACTTTTATTTTCAAACACAAACTTTCACTTAAAATCGCCGAAGCCGATTTCGCTCCGCCTACATTTGCGAAGTTTTGGATAAAACCCGGCAAAAATGTGCCCAATATCATAAAAGAGGGATACAATATTTACACTCTTAACTATCTTATAACGCCGCAGGTTGCCGGAGATATCGAAATTCAACCGGCTCGAATGGATATAGGGTTACCGAAATATAAACAAAAAAACACTCTTAGATTTGAAAGAGTAAAGTATAAAAGCCTCTTTTCAAACCCGTTGAAGATAAAAGTAAAAAGTCTTCCCGAAAACATTACGCTATTTGGCGACTACAATATAAGCGCACTCATAGACAAAAGGGAAATAAGAGCGAATGAACCGGTAAATCTGACGCTAAAAATCGAAGGTATCGGAAATATAGACGAAATAGAAGATTTTGTCATAAAAAATGAGAACGCCGAAGTATTTTCAGATACGCCAAAGAGAAAAAACGCCTTTGAAACCGATCGAAACTTCTCCGTAATGACTCAAAAATTCGCTTTCGTAAGCGATAGAAATTTCACGATAGAGCCTATTTTTTTAAAATTTTTTGACAGTAAAACAAAAAAAATAAAAACGATCTCTACAAAAAAGATACATATAACCGTAAAAGGGTCAAGTTCTAAAAAAAACGCCCTTCTTTATAAAGAGAATAAAAGAGAGTTTTATAAAGAACGAAACTTTGCTTTTTTGGCGCTTATCTCAATAGGAAGCTTCTTTTTAGGAGTTGCGATTACGCTCTTTTGGACAAAAAGAAAAAAGAGAAAAAAGATCTTTATCGACCCCCAAATCGAAATCAAAAAGTCGAAAAACTTAAAATCTCTTCTTCAAATTCTTTTGCCCTATAGCGGTAAATCAAAAGAGATCGATAAGATCATCAAAAAAATAGAAGAGAATCTATATGAGGCGAAGAATCACAAAATAGATAAAAAACTATTGGCAAAAAATTTCAAAAAGTTTGTTACAATGAAAGAAAAAGAGGATATACTACTTTAAAAGGATTAGCTTATGATAAAACATATCGTATTTTTTAAACTTAAAAACAACTCGTCTCAAAGCGCGCAAGAGGTAAAAAAGAGGCTTTTATCATTACAAAAACATATAGATGTTCTAAAAAGTATCGAGGTGGGAATCGACTTTAAAAAGAGTGAAAGATCATACGACATAGCCCTTATAACGGTATTTGAAAACGAAGAAGATTTAAACGCTTACGCTATCCACCCATACCATCTTGAAGTCGTTAAATTTATAAAAGAGAGGGCAAAAGACTCAAAAACGGTTGATTTTAAATATTAAAGAGCATAATAAATGGAAATTTAAAGAAACTTCTGCTAAATTTACTGCTTGAACTTTAAGAAAAAATTAGCTAAGGACCAAGATGAGAATTTTAGCAGTAGGTGTCGAGGAGGAATTATCCCGATCAATCGCAACAAATTTACGGGTTATCGTAGATGAATCTTACGATGTTGACGATAGCTCAAACTTTTTGAGATTTAGAAATTACGATCTCATTTTACTCGATTATGATCTCGAGTTTAACAAAACGAATAAATTTATAACAAGAATATCCAAAAATTTAAAAGTACCTCTTATTATACTATCGGTCGTTGACGACAAAGAGACTGAGATCGCATTTTTAAAAGCCGGAGCGGACGATTTCGTAAAAGAGCCGTTTGATACGGATATAATCTGTGCGAGAGTCGAAGCGAAACTTAGAAGAACTATCGACAATCGCATAAAAATAGGTAAACTCACCATAGATATAGGCGAAGAGAAAACATCATATAAAGATAAAGAGATTGAAATAAAAGGCAAACCTTTTGATATACTCGTCTATCTTGCCGAGCATAAAAATCAAGTCATTTCAAAGGACAGATTGTTAAACGCCATTTGGGAAGAGCCGGAGTTTATCACTCCAAATGTGGTCGAAACTTCAATAAACGCTATCAGACAAAAGCTGGACAAAAATCTCGGTATAAAGTGTATCGAAACTATCCGCAGACGCGGGTATAAATTTTGTTACGCGGAATAGATCATGCAAGATAGCAAAAGCGACTCTCAAAAACAGCAAGACGATAAAGAGCTTTTATATAAGGCTCTTGGAGTCATGATGCTTATAAAAGATAAGTTTTCGGACGAATTTAACGAAATCTTTCAAAAAGCGAACGCCTCAAAAGAGGATATACTAAAAAGCGTCGATGAAGTCAAAGAGAAGGCTCAAAGCGAAAAAACTCAAATGGAAGAGAAGTTAAACGAAAAGATAAAAGAGATCGTAAAAGAGATGGGTCTTGCTACGAAAGAGGATATAGAAGAGCTAAAAAGGCTAATAAAAGAGAGTGGAAAATCGTAAAAATAAATATTTTCTTATATATATTTTTTAATTTTCAAAAAAAAGGATATATTTAGTCCTATTTAGTTATTATTTTGATGTCGCTAAGTTTTTGGCGACATGACAGTCAAACAAGTCATTCATCACAGTCTAAGAGAGAGTACCCTTTCGCCTCCTTTAAGGTACTCTCTCGTTTTCCTAAAGTTTTTTTTATTCTGCCCGATTTCCCCATTGTAGTACAATATATAACGCTCTAGCGCGACAATAAACAATTAAAAAGAAAAACGACTATGAAAGAAAAAGAGAATCTTTGCGATATTATAATTTTTGGCGGACACGGAGATCTAGCTCTTAGAAAGCTCATGCCCTCTTGCTATCATCTATATCTTGACGGATATATTTCTAAAAAAAGCCGAATAGTAACCGTTTCAAGAAAAGATTTGACTCTCAACGAGCATAAAAAATTGATAAAAGAGAAACTAAAAAAATATTTAAAAAACGATCTTTTTGATGAAAAAGTGTTCAAAGAGTTCTCAAAACAACTCTTTTTTATAAAGATAGATCTTACAAAAACAAAAGATTACGAAAAATTGACCGAACTTTTAGACACCGATAAAAATCGAGATAGAGTAAACTATCTAGCCACCGCGCCATCACTGTTTGGAATTATCTGTAAATCGCTTAAAAAATGTAATCTTGTCACCGATTTTACGAGAGTCGTTCTTGAAAAACCCATCGGCAGCGATTTAAAAAGCTCGCAAATTATAAACGATGAAGTAGCCGAAGTCTTTGACGAATCGAATATTTATAGAATAGATCACTATCTCGGAAAAGACACGGTTCAAAATATTCTCGCCCTTCGATTTTCAAACGCCCTTTTTATGCCTTTATGGAGCGCAAGAAGCATTGATCATATTCAAATAACAGTCGGCGAAAGCGTAGGCGTCGAAGGAAGGTGGAGTTATTACGACGATGCCGGAGCTTTAAGAGATATGGTTCAAAACCACCTATTGCAACTTTTATGTCTTATAGCCATGGAGCCGCCTTGCAACCTTGAGGGAGACAGCGTAAGAGATGAAAAAATAAAAGTCCTTCGATCTCTAAGACCGATAGAAGCTTTTGAGATAAACCAAAAAACCGTTAGAGGGCAGTATCAAAAAGGAGTGATAGATTCAAAAAGCGTCGTCGGTTATCTCGAAGAGGAAGGATGCAATCCCGACAGCTCCACGGAGACATTTACCGCTATACGCATCGACATCGACAACTGGCGATGGAGCGGCGTGCCGTTTTATATTAGGACCGGTAAAAGAATGGCAAAAAAATATTCGCAAATCGTCATACAATTTAAAGAAGTGCCTCACATGATATTTCCAAAAGGCGGAGGCTGCCTTGAACCCAACAGACTCATAATACGCCTTCAACCCCAAGAGAGCATAGAACTCAAAATCATGAATAAAATCCCGGGCCACAGCGAGGGCATGAGACTCAAAACCGTCGGTCTGGAACTTAGCACACCGCAAAATAAACCTCGTACGCCTGACGCATACGAGTATCTTTTGCTTGATGTTATTCGCTCAAATCCGACTCTTTTTATGAGAAGGGACGAAATCGAAGCGGCCTGGAAATGGTGCGATCAAATACTTTTAAACTGGAAAGAGCAAGGAATCAAACCAAAACCTTACGCGGCGGGCACATACGGTCCCTCATCTTCAATCGCACTTATAGAGAGAGACGCAAGAAGCTGGTATGAAGAGTAATTTTAATCAATTTCAAAATACGGATGAACTTTTAGACGCTCTTTGTAAAAAAATAAAAGAGCGTTTACAAAGCGCTATATCGCAAAAAGGTTTCGCGACCTTAATCGTCTCAGGCGGTAAAACTCCTATCGCTCTTTTTAAAAAATTGTCAACCTTAAAAATCGAGTGGCAAAAGGTTACGATTACTCTTGCGGACGAGAGATGGGTTAAAACGCAAAACGAAGATAGCAATCAAAAATTAGTAAAAGATCATCTTCTTCAAAACGAAGCTTCGCTCGCTAAATTTATAGGCTTAAAAACATCACATAAAAACGCATACGACGCTATAGATGTAGTAAATAAAAATATCTCGGACATACCGAAACCTTTTGATTTAACTATTTTGGGTATGGGAGAAGACGCGCACACCGCCTCTTTATTTCCCGATGCCAAAGAACTCGATGAAGCCCTTTTTTCAACTAATCCGACTTCAGCGATCACCCCGCCAAAGGGAAAATATGAAAGAATCACCCTTTCTCTAAAAACGATTTTAGATACGAAACTTATTATTTTGCACATTGAGGGTGAAAACAAATATAGAGTCTATAAAGAGGTTATACAAAATAAAAAAGATAAAAAAAGACCGATAAGTTTCATACTCAAACAACAAAAAACACCGGTGGAGGTATATTACGCATGAATAAAACTATTTTGGAAGTAACAAAAGAGATAGAAAAAAGAAGTAAAAAGAGTCGTGAAATCTATCTTAAACGGATCGACAAAGCACGCATAAAAGGGGTAAACAGACAAGTTCTAGGCTGTAGTAACCTAGCTCACGGCGTAGCTTCGTGTTCTATGAGCGTAAAAAGCGACCTCATAGAACAAAAAAAACCCAATATCGCCATAGTATCCGCATATAACGATATGCTCTCAGCGCATCAGCCTTTCAAAAAATATCCGAAAATCATAAAAAAAGCTCTCAAAAAAGAGGGAGCTACGGCTCAATTTGCCGGAGCGACCGCCGCGATGTGCGACGGCATTACCCAATCTCAACCGGGAATGGAGCTTAGTCTCTTTAGTAGAGACAACATAGCGCAATCAACCGCCATAGCCCTAAGTCATAATATGTTTGACGGCGCCCTCTTCCTGGGAGTTTGCGATAAAATCGTCCCGGGACTTTTGATAGGGGCTTTGAGTTTTGGACATTTGCCTTCGATATTCGTACCCGCGGGTCCTATGAGTTCCGGTATAGACAATGCGCTTAAGGCAAAAGCCCGTCAAGAGTACGCCGACTCGAAAATCGATAAAAAAACTCTTCTTGAGATAGAATCGAAATCTTATCATAGCCCCGGAACCTGCACTTTTTACGGAACCGCAAACAGCAATCAAATGCTTATGGAGATCATGGGATTACATCTACCGGGATCGTCATTTGTTCCGACAAAAACTAAGCTAAGAAAGGCTTTAACGAAAGAGGCGGCAAAAAGGGTTTTAAAACTGATAAATGAAAATTCCCCTCAAGGCGTCGGAGAGATGTTAAACGAAAAGAGTTTCGTAAACGCCATAACGGGACTTCTTGCGACCGGCGGATCAACCAACCACACGCTTCATTTAGTAGCTATGGCAAAAGCCGCCGGAATCGTCATTACATGGGATGATTTTTCAAAACTATCTAAAGCGGTGCCGCTGCTAACAAAAATGTATCCAAACGGTACGGCGGATGTAAACCGTTTTCATGCGGCAGGAGGCATAGGGGTAGTAATAAAAGAGCTGCTTTTAGCGGGTCTTTTACACGAAGATGTAAATACCGTCGCCGGATTTGGTTTAAAAAACTATCTAAAAGAGCCGTTTTTAGAAGAAAAAGAGTTAAGATATAAAGAGATTGAAAAAGAGTCTTTAGATAAAGATGTGATTTCAACTTTTAACAAACCTTTTGACAAAGAGGGAGGCTTAAGAGTTCTTAAGGGAAATATCGGTCAAAGCGTCATAAAAACCTCCGCAATCAAACCCGAAAACAGAGTTATTAAAGCAAAAGCGATTATTTTCGATTCACAAGAAGATGTCGCTAAAAGTTTTAAAAAAGGAGAACTTCACAGGGATTTTATCGCGGTGGTGAGATTTCAAGGACCAAAAGCTAACGGTATGCCCGAGCTACACTCTCTAACGCCGTATCTGGGGCTTTTACAAGATTTGGGATATAAAGTCGCCATCATCACCGACGGCAGAATGTCGGGGGCTTCGGGTAAAGTTCCCGCCGCAATTCATATGACGCCCGAAGCCAAAGCCGGCGGTATCATCGCAAAAATAAAAAACGGCGATGAGATACTTTTCGATACGCTAAAAGATGAAATAAAACTTTTGGTAGATGAAAAAGAGTTGGAAAATCGAGATTGCGCCAAGACGACTAAAAACGACTCTTACTCTTTCGCAAAAGAACTTTTTTGCGTTATGAGAAAAGAGGTCGGTAAAGCTAACGAGGGCGCGACAATCTTCGATCTACCGGGATTTGAGAGATGCTAAGCGCAAAAAATATCCTTGAAACTTCACCTATCGTGGCGGTAATTACCGTAGAAAACGCCAAAGACGCCCTACCCTTGGCAAAAGCCCTTGTCGAAGGAGGCGTTAACGCTTTGGAGATAACACTTAGAACGAAAGAGGCGCTAAAAGCGATAGATCTCATATCTAAGAATATAGACGACTGCATTGTAGGAGTCGGAACCGTACTTTGTGAAGAAGATCTTTTAAACTCGATAGAACATGGCGCGAAATTTGCCATATCGCCCGGTTTTACGCCGTCTTTGCTAAAAAAGGCAAAAGATTTGAATTTTGCGTTAATCCCCGGCGTCGCCACCGCTTCGGAGATCTTGACCGCTATGCAATACGGATATAAAGAGTTTAAACTCTTTCCGGCAACCGTGGTTGGAGGAGTCAAAATGCTTAAATCGTTAAATGCTCCTTTTAAAAATATTAAATTTTGTCCTACGGGAGGTATCAACGAAGAGAATTTTTTAGAGTTTTTGGAACTGGAAAATGTTCTAAGTGTCGGAGGAAGCTGGGTAGCGGATAAAGAGTTGATAAGAAAAAAAGATTTTTCACAAATTAGAGAGATAGCGAAAAGATCGATTTTAAAAATTAAACAGATATAAAATTAAATATATTAATTAATTTTATAAGCTTTTTAGAGGATATGTAATAAACTATCGTTTTTTTTAACACACAAATAATAAGGGAGTTGTGCAAATGCTAAACAAAGTATTGTTGAGCGTACTGTTTATTTTTGCGAACATATACCCTCTTTTTGCAAAAACGACTGAAACAACTCTAATAACCGGAAAAAATTTCGCGGATAAAACCGCATTTGTAAACGATGCGCTCTTTTACGGAATAAGAGTAAATCAATACCTATCCTCTAATCTCGGCGTTCGTATCGGTATCGATGGAATTTTAAACGCGGATTTTAAAAACGATAAACTTTTTCTTGGAAAAAATACAAATATATATAGATTTTCTATGGCTTGGCAATATGATTTTTTATTTAAAAAGCATAACTTCATACCGTATGTATATGGAGGATTCGGATATGAAAAAGTCTCTAAAGAGATAGACGACAAATTTGTTTCACAACCTTTTTGCAAACTCGCAGGCGGAATAAAATTTCATATAGATAAAAGATATATTC
>JALWKJ010000006.1 GCA_027081495.1 Campylobacterales bacterium
TCGGTCGGACCGGAGCAGGCTTATTTGAAAAGTATCGGCAGAACCTTGGTGGCACAGGCGGATGATAAAGAGTGTATTGACGCGTTTTACAAGATATCGAGACTTGAGGGGATTATACCCGCTCTTGAGAGCGCTCATGCTATAGCTTATGCCGTAAAACATGCTAAGGAGCATCCAAAAGAGTCTATTTTGGTGAATTTAAGCGGAAGAGGGGATAAAGATATCGATTTTGTAGTCGAGAACTATCCTATCTCTTGAGAATATTTGTCGGTGCGGTGATATAGCGGGTGTCTTGGCATTTAAACTTTATCGTATATCCCAGATCCCCGTTTCTTTTGATTTTCATAACGGCTCTAAGCTGTTTTATCATGAGTTCTATCAGTTTTATACCCAGTTTTTTGCTCTCTTTGATTTTATGAAGATCGGCTGCTTTATTTCCTTTTTCAAGATATATTAAAATACAGTGTCTGCTTGTTTTCGTTAAATGAATCTCTACGGTGCGCGTGCCGTGTTTTATGGAGTTTATAAAAAGTTCGTTCAGTATGATTCCAAGTTCGATCATGATTTCAAGTGAAAATTTTATTTTTATCGCATATATTTTTAATAATATCTTTTTATGAAATGTTTTACTTACTTTTTCGCTTAATGTTTCAACATAAACGCTAAAGTCGATTTCCCCTTTATCTTTACTTAAAAAAAGAGTGTCATAAATCATTATCAGCGCATCGATTCTCGATTTACTCTTTTTAAGTATCTCTTGCGGACTTTCATGACTTCCGTTTTTTAGATTTAATATCTGCAATCCCAAAATAGAGGAGATTAAGTTAAGGCTGTTTTTGATTCTGTGATCGATTTCATTTTTAATAATCATAGCGGTTTACTCCTTTTGGCTTATCGTATATAAAAGAAGTTTTATATTTGTTCAATTTGTAAAATATCGTAAGTCGAGTTTTTTGATTTACGATTATTTTTGTATATTTAAAATAATTAATTACTTTTTAAAATTTATTTAATTATCTTAATGTTAAAATTTTACTTATGTAGTTTATTTATTTGTTTTATCAATAAAGGAATAGTTATGTTAACTGAAAGAAAGAGAATCCTCATAGTGGAAGACGATCTTATATCCGCCGAATATATTAAAGAGTTATTGATTGAGCAAAATTATGAAGTTTACGAAATATCGGATACGGCCGCAGACGCGATAAAGCAGGCGAAAAAATTTAAACCCGATCTCATTTTGATGGATATCATGTTAAAAGGGCAAATGAGCGGTTTGGAAGCGGCTATGCAAATACATCAAGACAACCCGAATATCAAAATAATTTTTTTAACCGCATATTCGGAAGAGGAGATGATAGAGTATGCGGTCGATGCGAACGCCGACGCGTATCTTCTAAAACCTTATAGAGACGATGAAATCCTTGCGACGATAAAATTGCAGCTCGCCGATAACTCGCAAAAACCTCAGGCAAAAGAGACGGATGATATTATGTTAAAGGGAGGTTACAGATACAATACGAAGCTTTGTCGCCTCTTTAAAGGAAACGAAGAAGTAGCTATCGGTAAAACACCGTTAAAACTCATAGATATTTTAGTAAAAAACATAAATGTCAGCGTATCGAACGAACAAATCTGTACATACATATGGGGAGAGCGGAAAAACGATAAAACGCTTCGCTCTCTTATACACCGTATCAGATCGAAAATCAGTCATGATATTATTCAAAATATCAATTGTACTAGCCAATACTTAATCTGACACTCTACAATTTCTCCTGAAATTTAGTGTCAGATGGCTAGGAAGCCATCGCCTCAGACTCCGTGGAATTATAC
>JALWKJ010000007.1 GCA_027081495.1 Campylobacterales bacterium
TTAGAGCATAAATAAGATGCAAAGAGTTGCGCAAAAAGATAGGGGTCTTTGTGAAAAAGAGGGGCTTTTTCTCGGCATTTACGCCCTGCATCCGCTAACAGAAAAAAAGATTCCGGTATGGGTGGCGAATTTTGTTCTTTCAACTTACGGCGGCGGAGCCGTTATGGCGGTGCCGGCGCACGATCAAAGAGATTACGAGTTTGCGAAAAAATATAATCTCGATATGATAGAAGTTATCTCAGATGATAAAAGCGATCTAAAAAAAGAGGCATATACCGACGAGGGCGTACTTGTAAACAGCGGCGAGTTTAACGGTCTTAAAAACATAGAAGCGAAAAAGAGGATCGTCTCGTTTTTTGAGAAGCGAAAGTTGGGAAAAATCGAAATTAACTATAAATTAAGAGACTGGGGGATAAGCCGCCAGAGATACTGGGGAGCGCCTCTTCCTTTCGTGCATTGTAAAAACTGCGGTCTCGTAGCGCAAAAAGTCGAAAATCTTCCTATAACCCTGCCCGATGATATAGAGATATCGGGAGAGGGAAATCCGCTTCAATCTCACAAATGGAGAGAGTGTATATGTCCAAAATGCGGCGCTTTGGCACAAAAAGAGTGCGATACTATGGATACTTTTGTCCAAAGTTCATGGTATTTTTTACGATATTGCAGCAAAAACTTGAAAAACAAGCCTTTTGATAAAGAGGATGTCGATTACTGGATGAGTGTCGATCAGTATGTGGGAGGAATAGAACACGCGATACTTCATCTGCTTTATGCCAGATTTTTTACAAAAGCGCTAAGGGATCTAGGTTATATCGATATAGACGAACCGTTTTCAAATCTTTTAACTCAGGGAATGGTTTTAAAAGACGGCGCGAAGATGAGCAAATCAAAAGGAAATACCGTCGATCCGGACGAAATCGTTAAAAAATACGGCGCGGATACCGCAAGACTTTTTATACTATTTGCCGCTCCGCCTCAAAAAGAGCTTGAATGGAACGATTCGGCGGTAGAAGGAGCTTTTAAATTTATAAAAAGATTTATTGACAGGGCGTCGAATATCACATGCGACACGATAGTTAAAATCGATCATAAATCTTTGTCGCAAGATGAGAAAAAAGCGAGAAAGAAAGTTTATGAGGCCGCTAAAAAATCTCATGATATCTATAAAAATAGATCTTTTGCGTTTAACACTCTGATCGCGGCGTCTATGGAAGCTTTAAACGCTCTTGGCGCTCAAAAAAATCCTCAAATTTGGAGCGAGGGCTACTCTATACTCTTAAATATATTAGAACCGGTCATTCCTCATATCTGCTGGGAGCTTAGTGAAAAATATTTTCATTTTGAAAATTTCAAGAAAATCGAGATTTTAAATGAGGTTTTCGAAGAAGAGAGTATAACACTGGCAATCACGATAAACGGAAAAAGAAGAGATGAAATAGAGGTTTCAAAAGAGGCTTCAAAAGAGGAGATTTTATCTTTTGCAAAGAAAAAGTGCGATAAATGGCTTGAGGGGAAAAGCGTTATAAAAGAGATTTTAGTGCCGAACAAACTCGTGAATTTAGTGGTAAAATAGTTTGAGAACTCTTTATTTGATATTTATATCTTTTTTGTTTATATCTTGCGGATATAAACCGACTATGTATTATAGTAAAGAGATACTCGGCGACAAAATCTTTGTAGAAGTTCAAACGAGTCTTAAAGATCCCGAAAACACGGTTTTAATAAGAGATGCGATGAATGAAGCCGTTATCATGAAGTTTAGATCCCGTATATCTTTAAAAAAAGATGCCGACTCTATAATCGTTATGAGATTAAAGAGAGTTTCATTTTTGCCGATACAGTATGATAAGAACGGTTATGTGATCGCTTATAAAACTTTTGTGGAGCTATTGACGACTTACAGAGACAAAAACGGCAAAAGCGGTAAAATTTTCTCTAAAGGAGATTATGACTTTGCCATAGAGTCAAACAGCGTCATATCCGATACCAAAAGATTTGAAGCGATTAAAAACGCCTCATACAAAGCAGTTGACGAATTTATATCGAAACTGTCGATCAAAGGTATATAAATGACGATTAACGATATAGTAAAAGAGACCATACAGACGCTAAACAGACAAAAGACGCCGCTAACTCCTCAAAATTATCAGACCGCATTTTGCAAAATCGCCAATAAATACGGCTTTAGCATACAAGAGTGTCACAAAAAAGACAAATTTATAAAGAAATTGAACCAGCCGTTACAAAACGACATCTCAAAATACAGCGTCAACTCTTTGGACGAACTTCTGACATATCTCGTATCGAGTCTAAACCGCCTCTCGATAGGCAGCAGCGGTAAACAAAAATTGGTAACCGTTACGCTCATTAAACATCTTCTTGAAATGATATCCAGATTTCCCGATCCAAAAACACGAGAGCTCGCAAACGCCTCTTTGGAGAGAATCGAGTATTTAAGCGATCTTAACTCTTTTGAGATCATAACGCAAAAATGGGAAGAACTTTTAGGCTCGCACAGACAAAACTATCTTTACAGGATGCAGTCGCTTGCAAATAATCGCTCAAACGATTTAAATTCGATTCTCGATTCGATCGAAGAGCTCATAAAAAAACAGGACAACTCCGAGTCGTTTTCAAATATGGCGGAAATAATCGTCGCTTCTCTTACTCCTTCTTTAAGTACGACTCTCGATGAAGAGATCGCGACAATGAGTTATACTCTAAATAACTCGCCAAAACTTATAGAAGATAAAAAAGTTCAACAAAAACTGAAAAAGCTGATTCAAAAAAGAGTCAGCATCGATAAAGCGGAAGTAAAACAGAGAATTCTTTCATTAGATGAAATTTTAAGCGAAGTCTCTACGAAAATCGTAAATTTGATCGATAATTCAAACATTAGTTACGACAAAGTAAAAGAGATCAAAAAAGAACTCTTAAACATAAACGAAAGCAAAAGCGATTTTGAGAGTATAAAAAGCAAGCTTTTAAAAATTGCCGAAACGCTTGAGTTTGAAACAAAACAGCTAAGTACGATCATGCAAAAAGAGGATAGCTTGATTGTTCAAATGCAAAAAAAGATCAAAAATCTCGAAAGCGCCTTAAAAAAAGCGAAAAAAGAGTCAAAAATCGATTTCTTAACTTCATTGGTCTCAAAAAGAGGATTGGACGAAGAGTTAAATAGAGTCGATAAAAGTTATAGAAGATATCATATAGAGTATTCGCTCGTATTTTTCGATATAGACCATTTTAAAGAGATCAACGATACTTACGGTCATGAAGCCGGAGATTTGATTTTAAAACAACTTGGCAAAATATTTCAAGAATTAAAAAGAGATGTCGATATTATCGGAAGATACGGAGGAGAGGAGTTTTTAGCGATACTTCCAAACACTCCGCTTGAAGGCGCTATGATTTTTGCCGAAAAAATCAGAAAAAGAGTCGATGAATTTTCATTTGTTTACAAAGACGAAGAGGTAACGGTCACTTTGAGCGCCGGAGTTTCAAACTGTAAAGAGTTCAATTCCCAAAAAGAGACGATACAAGAAGCCGATAGAATGCTCTATCACGCGAAAAAAAGCGGCAGAAACAGAGTCTATCCATCCGTAAATGTTACCGCATAGGAGATTAGCGCGTGAACGAGTTAGATATATTTTTGGCGAAAAAGCCGCTTTTTTACGATAAAATAGATTATGATCGTTTTCCTTCAATCTGGCAAAAATACAAAGGCGCGTTTTTGCTGCCTAAAATTATCCATATAGTAGGAACCAACGCTAAAGGATCTACCGGCAGGTTTCTTGCGCATTATCTTTATAAACAAGGCGTTAGCGTCGGACACTACTCTTCTCCGCATATTTTAAATTTTAACGAAAGAATTTGGCAAAACGGCAAAAATGTCGATAACGATATACTAAACGAACACCATATAAGGTTACAGCTTATTTTGGAAAAAAAAGATAGCGACGCTCTAAGTTATTTTGAGTATTCGACTCTTCTTGCCGTATCCGTATTGCAAAAAAGCGATTTTATAATATTGGAAGCGGGTCTTGGAGGAGAGTATGACGCGACTAGTGTTTTTGAAAACGATCTTAGTATAGTAACTCCGATAGGAATGGATCATCAAAATTTTTTGGGAGATACGATCGAAAAGATAGCAAAGACGAAATTAAAGGCGGTTAGAAAATTCGCTATTTTAGCAAAACAGGAAAGAATCGTATATAAAATGGCAAAAGAGATGTCGAGAAAAAAAGATATAGAGTTTTTCAGATACGGCTACTTTTTTACCAAAGACGAAATAGCAAAAGCAAAAAGAGCCGTTAGATCGCTATCTCTTCCCGAATTTTTTAGCGACAATCTCCTTGTTGCGATGGCGGGAGCGAAATTTTTCGGTTTTGAGATAAAATTTAGAGCATTGGAAGATGTAAAGCTCTTTGGCAGAGCTCAAAAAATCGCGCCCAATATCACGATAGATGTCGGACACAATCCTCTAGCGGCTTGCGCTCTTTTTAAAAGTTACAAAAACAAAAAGATAGTCTTGGTTTATAACAGCTTCAATGATAAAGATTATGTAAAAATATTAGAAATTTTAAAGCCTATAGTAAAAAGAGTTGAAATTTTGCCGATCTACAACCAGAGAATGGAAAAGATAGATATGATTAAAAAAGCTCTTTTATCGTTAAATATAAAATATTGCGATTTTAAGGAGTGTAACGAAAATGAAGAGTATCTGGTTTTCGGTTCGTTTGTCGTAGTAGAGGAGTTTTTAAAATATCATGCGCCAAAGGCAAAAAACTAAATATCTTCTTTACATTTTCGTATTTACCGCTTTTTCACTTGTGTTGGTCGCGATATTTTCTCTCTATTTTTCAGATAAAACCCTCTATGCCAAACAAAGAGAACTCGCTCTTGAAAAAAAATATATCGAACTTGAAAACAAGATCATTCAAAAACAAAAATTATATCGTCAAATTTCGGATAACATCGATAAAATGCAAAATCTTACGGGAGAAAACGAAGAGTTTCAAAATGAGAATATAGACGAAGTATTAAAAAGAGCCACGAATGTCATAAAAAGGATGGTCTTAAAAAATATTCCCACAGGCTTTCCCGTCGATTCAAATAGAGTTACTTCAAATTACGGATATAGAATTCATCCCATATATAAAGATAAAAGATTTCATTACGGTATAGATATAGCCGGTAAAACGGCTCTTGCGATTTACGCTACGGCTGATGGAATAGTTAGATTTTCGGGATATACCGACAGCGGTTACGGAAATCTCGTTATCATTTCGCACAATTTCGGCTTTGAGAGTTTATACGGACATATGATGAAAAATCTCAGGGTAAAAAGAGGCGAATTCGTAAAAAAGGGAGAGATCATAGGATATCTCGGAAACAGCGGCCTCTCGACGGGTCCTCATCTTCATTATGAAATAAAATATATAAATAGACCGATCGATCCGAAATATTTTTTGACGGCAAATAACAAAGGGTTTGAGAAACTGCTAAGATCGACTCCAAAAATCAAATGGCAGCCTCTTATCAACGCAATTACCTCCTCGTATAGAAATTTTACCTCTTTATAATCATATCTTTATTACTATTACCGCACCGACTAAATACCAAATCGAAGGCGGCTGTTGCAAGCAAAAATTTTTGAATATTTCAGTAAAAAGAACAATACCTCCTTGCTTCTTTGCTCTGATGCGAAAGAGGCGGATTACGCTGACGATGTTTTAAGATATCTAGGTTATGAAAGTTTTGTCTTTCCGGATTTTAGAGCCCTAAAAGGCGACGACTTAAGACCGTATAAAGAGGAGTTGACAAAACTTTTATCGAAACTTCGAGATTATTACGAATCAAAAAGCGAAAAAAAGATCATCGTATCTCCGTTTAGAACGATCACGCACCCTTTACCGAAACCAAAGCTCTTTAAAACGATAAAGCTCTCTTTTGGCGATTTTATAAATTTACAAGAGTTAAAAGTCAAACTTCTTCACTGGGGCTATGCTTTTGTCGATATAGTGGAAGAAAAAGCGGAGGTCTCTTTTAGAGGAGATATCATAGATATCTATCCGATAGATTCTAAAACGCCTTATAGAATATCTCTTTTTGACGATCAGATAGAGAGCATTAGAGCCTTTTTTTGCGAAACTCAAAAATCAGATAAAAAAGAGATAGAAGAGATCGCTTTAAACGCGGCTCTTTTCGCGCTCGATGAAAAATCATACAAAAAAATCATACAAAAAATAGAACTACTTGAAAGCGACGCTTTTGTCAAAGATATGGCGTCAACCGGTTTTTGGGTTCTTGACGAATTAGCGGAAAATCTTCTACTCTCTCATCAGGCGCTTTTTATAAACGATACTAAAGACGAGATTGAAGAGTATTTTTCATTTGATGCTTCTTTATCTAAAACTCAAGAGATTTTAAAAAATATTGAAATTTTAAAATCCGAAAATCTCTATAAAGATATCGAAGTTGCAGACTTAAACGCGCTTTTATCTCACCATAAAGATAAAAAAATCACCGTTATTGCAAATAATGAAGCCGTTATAAAACAGTATGATATATTTAATGAAATCGACGCAAAATTCATATATAAAGATTATATTTTAAATATTCTAGGTCAAAAAGATCTGATAATATCTTTAAATAAAAAGAGAAAGAGAAAAAAGAGAAAAAGAGCGACAATAGTTTTAGACGACTTAAAGCCCGGAGATTATGTCGTACATCATGAATACGGTATCGGTATATTTAAAGGGCTTACAAAGACAAGGGTGTTGGGAGTTGTCAGAGACTTTGTCGAAATAATCTATCAAGGCGAAGATAAATTGCTCATACCTGTTGAAAACCTAGATATGATAGATAGATACATATCGGAAGGTTCAACGCTTTGCGTTATAGACAAACTCGGCAAGGCTTCATTTTCAAAGCTAAAAGAAAAAGCGAAAACTAAACTATTTGAAATAGCGAAAGAGATAATAGAAACAGCCGCCAAAAGAGAGATCGGCGACGCCGCGATCATAAACAGAGTCGATGATATAGAGCTTTTTCAAAACGATGCCGGTTTTGAATACACAAAAGATCAAAAAGAGGCGATAGAGAAGATATTCGATAGTTTACAAAGCTCAAAAGTGATGGATATGCTTTTAAGCGGCGATGTCGGCTTTGGAAAAACGGAAGTAGCGATGAACGCTATATTCGCCGCGGTAAAAAACGGCTATCAAGCGGCTTTTATCGCTCCTACGACCCTGCTTTGTACACAACACTATAAAACCCTTAAAGAGAGATTTGCGAAATACTCTATATCGGTTGAGAAATTAAACCGTTTTACCTCCGCAAAAGAGAAAAGTAGAATTTTAAAAGGTCTCAAATGCAAAACTTTGGATGTGTGTGTCGGGACTCACTCCCTTTTTGGGGTGGAGTTTAGCAATCTGGGGATTTTAATTCTTGACGAAGAGCATAAATTCGGCGTAAAACAGAAAGAAAAACTAAAACAGTTTAAAGAAAATCTTCACATACTCTCTATGAGCGCCACTCCGATTCCAAGAAGTCTAAACTTGGCTCTCTCATCCATAAAAGAGTACTCTCAACTGTTAACCCCGCCGCTTGATCGTGAAGATGTGAGAACTTTCGTAAAAGAGTACGACAAAGCCATGATAAAAGAGGTGATTTTAAGAGAGCTAAGACGGGGCGGACAAATATTTTATATACACAACCGCATCGCTTCGATTGAAGACAAAAAAAGAGAACTTTTAGAGATAGCGCCAAATCTTAAAATACTCGTTTTACACTCAAAAGTTCCGCCCGCAAAAAGTGAAAAAGAGATGTTGGATTTTGAAAATAAGAAGTACGATCTGCTTCTTAGCACATCAATCGTCGAATCGGGAATCCATATGCCCAATGTCAATACTATGATTGTAGAAAGCGCCGAAAATTTCGGAATGGCGGATCTTCATCAGCTTAGAGGAAGAGTAGGCAGAGGAAAGAGGCAGGGGTATTGCTATTTTATCGTGGAAAATAAAAACTCTCTTAGCGAGCAGTCAAAAAAGAGACTCATTGCGCTTGAGAGCAACTCTTATCTTGGAAGCGGAAGCGTTTTGGCTTATCATGATTTAGAAATCAGAGGGGGCGGGAACATCATCGGCGAAGCGCAAAGCGGACATATAAAAAATATAGGATATTCGCTCTATCTTAAAATGCTCGAAGACGCTCTGAATTTACTTTTAAATCAAAAATCACCGATA
>JALWKJ010000008.1 GCA_027081495.1 Campylobacterales bacterium
CAGTTTAAATAATATGAATTTAATTTATGTTAATTTAGATCAATTAAATGGAGCTAAAAATGTATTAAAAACTTATAAACGGCTATTAGAGTTGGATTTAAAAAGTCAAGATTTTCAACAAGGAGTGAGTAATAGTTATTTCATTTTATTCTTGATAAAGTACTACCCAGAAAAAATAATGACAAAAGAGGTTATACGATATTTACAAGAGCGAGTTTTATTTTTGCAAAAGTTAAAAGATGATGGATATTTACATAAAAATAATTTTCAAGAGTTGGAAAATGCAAAAGAATTATTAAGTATTGCTACAAAGGCGATAGCTTCGTAGTCATCTGACACTAAATTCCCCGAGAAATTGTAGAGTGTCAGATTAAGTGTTGATCAGTATTATTAAAGAGGTTCTTTAAATTGTGAGCAAGCATTGCCGGCAGCCATATTTATCCATTTTTTATCATCTATATAGTATGCTCTTTTTAACTCTAAAGGTTTATCGCCATTTATTTTACCACTACATTCTATCATTAATACACCAAATTTTTTTGGATCCACTTTTCTCCATATTTTTATGGATAGTTCATTACCTCTATCGTTGGCATCATTTGGATCATTTGGAGATTTTTTCTCCAAAATATCACAATATGTTTTTAAATTTTTATCCTTTATCAAAGAAGTATCTTCCAGTGAAACGATATAATCCCCGGCTTTCATGCCAATGTCGCTTGCTTGTCTACCTGTGTCAACACTTTCGACAAAAACCCCATATCCTTTACGCGTTCCATCTTTGTTCAAAAGTATATTTGGGCTTATTCCAATTGAGTGAATATTTTCACCTTTTATCATACGATCTACATATCTTTTTGCAAAATCACCAGAAATTGCAAAACTTCGTCCACTTGAAGCATAGCCAGCATAATTTACTCCGATAACTTTTCCTGTATCTGTTTCAATAACAGGACCACCAGAGTTTCCGCCATATATTAATGAATCATGAGAAAAAAACTTTGTAGATGCCCAAGTGGTACTTTTGTAGTCGGGTTTAGAACCAATTACACCTTCAGTATATGTAAATAAATATTCACCATAGCTATTTTTATTATCACCTGGAAAACCAGAACTTCCTACGGTTGTTCTTGCAGTTATCTCTCCTGTAAACCAATTCAAATATCCGCTATTGTAACTAGGTTCATTTAACTTAATAACAGCTAAATCTGCACATTCAGCTGTGGCAACTACACTTGCACTGATTATGCCATCACTCTTTTCATCCTTATCTTGGATATGCACTTTTAAAGTACTTTGTCCAACAACTACATGGTTATTTGTTACGATATAACCTTCTTCATTAATCAGAAATCCACTACCACTATTGGTGCTACCTTGTATTCTAACAGTCGCGGTTACGACTTGACTATACAATGTTTTACTAACATTATCATCGCCAAGAAGTGTTCTAGGATCTTTTTTTGTTCCACCTGTTTCTACTATTTTTCCTGTTCCACTTGTTTCTCCTATCCCACATCCTACAAAAGCTACCAAAACCATACACGAAACCAAACTTAAACCTAATCTTTTCATTTTTATCTCCTCAAATTTTTTTTATTTTTAACTTCTTTTCTCGCATTTAACCAATAAAACGACCTAAAAACTTTACTTTTGTTATGACTTCCTCCTTATTTCAAAAATTATACTAATGCTCTACGAAGCAATACTTCATATCAAAATAGTTTCACAAACAATCTCTTGCGATAAAAGAATTATGGCATTAATAAATTGGATTTTTTGGATTTTTTTGGAGTATTAGAAATTTTGCGGGATATGGAAACATATCCAAAAGGCTATGTTTGTCAATAATATTTTGACTAAGTATTTTTATAATCTTTTTTTATTACTCTCCTTGTGCACAGGCTGTAGTAACAGAGATACATTTTCCAAAACCTCTATTATTACAATTTCGTAGTGCACCGTTTTTGGCTGCATTGTATGAATCGGCTCTGACATAAGATCCTATGTTTTGATATTTGACTTTTGCCACACTAACACATTGATTTTTGGCATAAGCGATTACTTTACAATCGGAATGTGAGCATGCGCGCAGTGCTGTTTTTTTAGCTTCAAAGAGTGAAGATTTGTGCCATGATCTTCCCCATCTAATAAGGCGACCATCTCTTACTGACATCGCAATCGCGGCGTATTCATCAGAGCCGTCATTTTTAGGAGTGACTTGTGGTTTAGGTGGTATCGGCTTATTATCTCTAGATGGATTAGTATGTGCGACATAACCTTTTTTATTACTGCAAAATGCAAGCCTGATGAAACAATCATTTGTATTACTGTAATTATTACAGTAATGACGAGCTTTGTATTGTGCATTTTCTATATTTGATGCAGTGGCATAAGAACCTTTTGCTTGGTATGGTACTTGTGCTATTGCAAAGCAACCATTTTCTACCGTTTTAAGTAATTTGCACCCGGTTGAAATTTGAGATCGACAGCTTTGCAAGGCTGTTTGTTTTGCATCTTCCAACGAAAATGTATTCCATTTTGCTCCAATAGTTATAATTTGAGGATTATCAACTGATACGGCTACTGCTCCATATTTGATATCATTTGTGTGCTGTGTCGAGTTTTCATTACCCTTTGGAGTTACAATGGTAAATGCCGGTGTATATATGCGATTCCAGCATTGATCAGGTTGTTCATTCCATCCGGTACGCATACAAATATAATCATTGGATACACCATACATATCTATATATTTGTACGCTACCGCTTCATGTTTAATATCTGTGGTATAAATTGTCACTAAAGGTGGAAGACTTTGTTTGATAGCTTTTTTGACATCGTTCCATCCTTGCGAGTTGTTGACAATATAAGCAGAAAAATTATAGTATCCTCTTTCATGTGCATACTGTACACCTTTTAAAACACCTGAAAGGTCTGTACCCGATTCTCTTGTTGTTTCAGAAATTTCTATATCCATTAAAGTTCTTAATCTTGATATCATATCGCGAATATCCCAGTCCGTTACATCATAATGTCTATTTGCATTTGTGGAACCTACCAGATTTGCATATCCTCGTTCATCCCAGTATTCATACAAAATCGACCAAGCTACAGGTACGCAACCAGCATAGCTTTTTATAGAGTTATTATTCCAATACCGATACTCTTGATAAAAGGGTGCGAAAGTTCCGTGTACACTGATCGTATCTCTGGTTTGTTTTTTATATTTGATTTCACCTTTATCTTCAACTTGAAACAGTACATTGTCAAAATCTTTATCAATTAAAGCTTTTTTGAAAGCTTCTCGCTCATTCTCATCAGCTGAGCTTATAGGAGGTTTTTTTGCCGATCCCCGTGTTTGTAGTTTTATTTTATCGGTATAGTCTGCATATTGGCTTTGTGGAAACGGAGTAAAAATATAGTAACCGTTTTGTTGGGGTACATTGTCTAAAAAATCTGCATCACCTGTGATTTTGACACCTATGGCATATGAAGATGGTAATACGATCAAGAACTTGAAATTTTCTATTTTCAATTCTTTGTCTTTACATAGTTGGGCATATTGATCATTCCAGAATTTCATCAAAGTATTTGAAATAGAGTTACCGGATACGGAGAATGTGTTAATCAAGGGCTTGTCTTTTTGTACCGTAACAAAAAGATACCCTTGTGTTCTGTTCGCATCGTATGATTTAGCAAGTGATGCTTCAAATGCTATGAGGTGATCGTTTGAACTGTAAAATGGTGTTAATTTTGTAACATTTGTATCTTTCCAGTTGCGAAATAACTTCTTTGCACTTTGTTGTACAAATGAATAAGCAATTTTTGTGTATTCACTTTGCAATTTTTCAGAGATATTATCCTGCGAATAAAGCATACCCGCCGCCATCGCTAGTGTTAAGATCAGTTTCAACCCTCTTTTTAACATTGTTACTTCCTTTAAAAATATATTTAGTTTACTATCGTTTTAAAAGAATTATATCAAGAAAAAGTTGAATTTTATGGATCTTTCTTAAAGAACAATAATAATGTATAATATTTACATAATGTTTGTGAATCATATGTTTTTTTAAACTATGCAACATACCTCTTTGCCCTATTTATCAAAAACTCCAGCATTTTATGGATAAACTCTTTTTTTTCTTTTGTTGCGGCAATTTCGTCGAAGTTGTTTTTTTCAAGAAAATTAACTATTTTCTTTGCCATATCTTTTAGTTCTTTAAAAGCTAGGCGGGGGTTGATGTCGCACTCTTTACAAAAATCTTTTATATCATCTTCTTTGATGTTTGTACTAAAGTTATTACCGTATGCCATTGAGAGCCGCTGTTCAAATTCCGGGTACATCGCAATGCAGACTAGGTCGTAAAAGGGGGCGAGTTTATAGCCGTTTTTATCCGCAAAAAACGATATGTTTTTACCATGCGCGTCGCTGTTTGAAATGAGAAGATTGAAAAAAGCCCATTGTAAAATCGCGAGTTTTGTTTTGATCGGATTTTGGCAGCGACCGCTAAAAGCGAAGAGTTTTTTGAAACTTACGCCTTCACGGATATCTTTCACTCGTTTTCCGGTTCCCATATTTCGTTCATATTTGTGGGTCGGCGGGAGGTCTAACGCTTGACAGCCGTCGATTATGTGAAGTCGTTTGATTTCGTCGTCGCCGATTCGTTGACGATCGAAGCGAGTAACCAGTAATGTCGGCTTCTTATCAAAATACTTTATTTCAACTTCCGCACAACTCAAACCTACGGCTTTTGCGAGTTTCATGCAGATATACTCGTTTATGATCAAATCTCTTTGTCGATTTGTTTCAAATTTTAAAATATGCGTGGATGCGAGATTTCCCTCTCCGAAACTATATGTTTTATCATGATATATTACGGGAAGTTTGTCTTGCACGCCGGCTACGCTAAGACGCGGTTTGCCGTCCCAGATGATAAGACTTAGAGTATCTTCGTTTTTGATCCGTTCGATTAATTCTATCTCTTTGATCTTTCTCATAAGTGTTGGGATTTTGTGCGCGCGATCGTCAAAAAAAGTAAGCGCCCCGGATGTTTCGTTACCGATTTCTCTAGTGATGGCTAAAGTGTTGTCTTTTGTCAGTTGAAAAAACAGACTAAAGATATCAAGCGCTCTTCCCTCGGGAAGCAGGTTATCAAGAAACGCTTTTATGCTAGAAGATTTTGCGGGTTTTTCAAACGGTATGTGGGGCGAGATTTCAAAACCGTTTTGTTTCCACTCATGAGTATATGCAAACGCGAATGTCTCCGTTTTGCTCTCGACTTGAATAATGCCTACTTTACGATCTTTGTAGAAAACATTTAGTTTATTCGCCATCGGTTGTCTGCCAAGGCTCTATAACTATTTTAATTCCCAGCATTTGAGCTACATGAAGCGCGGTATCTATTCGAACACACGCTTTGGCTTTTTCTATGTTTGTCAGCGTAGCGATGGAAATACCGCACAGCATGGCGACATCATGCATTTTTAAACCTTCTTGCGTGCGCCTAGCTCGGATAAATTCTCCCAAAAGCTCTTTGGTTAAAAAACCGTTTTGTTTGGGGGTAGGCAGAGGTTTGACTCTTTTTGCCATTATAGTCCTTTGTATAATACTGCTTATATAGAATTATACATCGCTAAAATAGAAATTTTACTTAAATACTACAATTGTAGTATTTTACGATTTATAATAGAGAGATATGTGATAAATACTACAAAAATAGTATTTATCGTTCTATGATAGGAAAGAAAATTCAATAAAGAAGATATTTATCACTGCATCAAAAATTAATAATATTTGTTGGTGCGGTAATATAAAAAACCCTGCGATACTCCAAAAGAGGAGGAGTTGAAAAAGAGTATCGCAAAGGCTTAACTTTATATCGGTTGCGGTGGAAAAAGTTTTAGTCTAAATAGGCGATTTTTTTCAAAAAAGCTGGAAATCGGTGTAAAAAAAGTGTATAATCGAGTATATGTTTGATATTTTTATTTCATTTGAGTTAAAAATGAATAGTTAAAAAAGAGAATATTACCAAACTGTAAAAAAGTAACACCTTATTGTGTTTTTTGGAAAAAGTTAAAAAAAATCTAACAAAAATTTTCAAAAAACCGATTTGCTTTTTAAGTACAGATTGTACTAGTAAAAAAATAAAGGCAGGTAATACCGATGGTTGGAAAAAAAATGTTTTTCGTAAAAGCTTTTTTACGATCGCCAAAGCTTAGAGATCAGGTCTCGTTTGACGATTTTTTAGCGACATATACTAAAGAAAAGTTAACGGCGTTTGCAAATTCCGATATACACAACGACAGAAACAACGAAAAAGAGCTCTCTTTGATATTATTTAAAATGAAATGGGATAAAGACGATCCTTTCTTTGTCAAAGAAGCTACCTCCAAATTGATGGAGAGCGTAAGATTTGAAGTTAGAGAGCATGATGTTCTTGCAAAATGGGAAGAAGATCAATTTTTGATTCTTTTACCCGAGTGCAGTCTCGAATCCGCGGATAAAATCGCGCATCTTATTAAAAGCATCTGTGAAGCGAAAAGTTTTATAAACATGCATGTAAAACTAGAATACGCCATAACGGTCCATGAGCAAAACGATACTCCCGATTCAATCATGAATCGTGTTGAGAGAGAACTTCACAAAAAGTTCGAAACGGCTTGACTACTCTAAAGCCAATTCGCTTATTCCGTCTATAAACTGCCTGATGATCGGGTTGTCGGTAGTTTTAAAAAACTCCGGCTCCGCATCGGCTAGAACTTTTCCGTCATAGAGCATGATCATTTGGTCGGCTATCTTAAAACTCTCTTTTATATCATGGGAAATAACGACCGATGTCGTTCCTAGTTCTCTTTGGAGTTTTACTATGAGTCTTGATATAAGATCGCTTGCGATCGGATCCAATCCCGAGGTCGGTTCGTCATAAAGTATGATATCCGGTCTTAATATAATAGTTCTTGCGATAGCGGCTCTTTTTTGCATACCTCCGCTTAACTCATGCGGATAGAGTTTCATAACTTCATCCGGGTTTAGTCCTACCATTAAAAGGGCTTCTTTGACTTTTTTTTCAATTTTTTCTTTTGAAAAATTCGTATGCTCGTTTAACGGAAAAGCTACATTTTCATAAACGCTCATACTGTCGAACAACGCTCCGAATTGAAAAGCGAACCCGACCTTTTTTCGTATCTCAAGAAGTGTAGGTTCATCCGCTTTTTCTACATGAACGCCTTCGACTATCACTTCTCCGGAAGTAGGTTTCAAAAGTCCCACTATATGTTTTATAACGGTCGATTTACCGGTGCCCGAAGGTCCCATGACGACACAAACGGATCCCTCTTTTATCTTAAAATTCAAGCCCTTTAAAACCTCTTTTTCGCCAAATGATTTATGAACATCTCTAAATATAATAATATCTTCTCTTATGATAATTCACTCCTTGATTCGTGCGACAAATCCGCGGTCAAATCCGCTATAATCTTTATAAAATTTAAACTCGCGGATTCCTTTTTCTAAAAGAAAATTTTTAAGCGGCTCTTTTTGATCGTATCCCATTTCGCAAAGAAGAAATTTACTCTCTTTTTTTATGGCGCACTCTATAACCGTTTTTAACATCTCATCTCCTTTTTCACCGCCAAAAAGGGCGTTTTGAGGTTCAAACGAAAGATTTTTATCGACTTTGAAATCTTTAGCGATATAGGGCGGATTTGAGATAATCATATCAAAATCTTTGTTAATAGTATCAAGATAGGAAGTTAAAACGAAATCGATTCTTTTTTCTACATTAAATCTTTTTGCGTTTGTTTTGGCTACTGATAGAGCCTCTTTATTTATATCGGTTGCAGTAATCTTTATATCCGGAAAAAAAAGAGCCAGCATGATCGAGATTATTCCGCTGCCCGCGCCGATTTCGGATATATCGCAAAAACGCTCTTTTTCGATAATCTTTTTTGCTTCGTCGATAAGAAGTTCGGTTTCGGGTCTTGGGATTAAAACGCCTTTTTTTATATAAAATTCTCTTGAATAAAACGAGACGCTTTTTGTTATATACTCGATCGGCTCTCCCGATTTTCGTCTTTTTACGAGTTTTAAATAGTTTTGAGGCTCTTTTACTATCTTTTTTTCGTTGAGTATAAGATATTGTCTATCTTTTTTTATAAAAGAGGCGAGCAGCTACGCGGTTTCTTTTTGAT
>JALWKJ010000009.1 GCA_027081495.1 Campylobacterales bacterium
GGATATAGCTGTATTTAATATTAAATTTGTATAATCACTCACAGAATCTACCCTTTCAAGGGCGATAGCCAGTAGGCTATAAATCAAAAACGGCAAAAAAAATGATCAAATATAGCAATATCAAAAAATATATTTACAAACTAGATCCAGAGATAGCTCACTCCATCGTAGAGTCGGGAGTTAGGATCGTGGTAAATTATCTACCGTTTTTATTACCCGCTATAAAATCGAAATATACGCTAAACGACGAAAGGTTGTCACAAAATATCTTTGGGGTTAACTTTCCAAATCCAGTCGGTATGGCGGCGGGTTTCGATAAAAACGCAACGATGATACCTCTTCTTGAAGCGCTGGGTTTTGGATATGTAGAATTTGGCACCGTAACTCCCCGCCCTCAAATCGGTAACGAAAAACCGAGACTTTTTAGGTATCCCGAGCAAAATTCACTTCAAAACGCTATGGGATTTAACAATCAAGGACTTACAAAAATCAAAAAGAGAGTCGAAAAGTTATACCCATATACTATCGCTCTAGGAGCCAATATCGGTAAGAACAAATCAACCACGCAAGAAGACGCCATAAAAGATTATGAGCTTCTCATAAACGCATTTAAAGATTTATGCGACTATATAGTCATAAATATCTCTTCGCCCAATACGCCGGGACTAAGAGATCTTCAAAACGAAAGGTTTATAAAAGAGCTCTTCACTCTCGCAACGGCTATTACCAACAAGCCGATACTTCTTAAAATTGCGCCGGATCTGAAAAAAAAAGAGATGCTCAATATCTGCTCTATCGCTCTTGGACACGGCGCGAAGGGAATTATCGCGACAAATACGACTATAGACTACTCTCTTTTGCCAAACGCGAAAGGATTCGGCGGCATAAGCGGAGATGTGCTTAAACAAAAGAGCTTTGAAGCTTTTGAAACTCTATCAAAAGAGTTTTATTCTCAAACAACGCTCATAAGCGTCGGCGGCATAAGCGACGGCGATGAAGCGTACAAGAGACTCAAAGCCGGAGCGAATCTCATACAGGTTTATAGCGCATTTATATTTAAAGGTCCGTCTTTAGCGAAAAATATAAACGAACGCATTTTAAAACTGATGGAGCAAGATGGAGTAACTCATATTTCACAAATCATAGGAATCGATAGAAAATGATCAGAATATCTCTGTTTTTACTATTTACAATAGGAGCTTTAATGGGAAATACTCTCCCCAAACATTATACTAAAACACTTAAAAACGGTCTTCAGATAGTCGTCATACCGATGAAAAACAATTCCGGTGTCATAACGACCGATATCTTTTATAAAGTCGGCAGCGGCGATGAGATCATGGGAAAAAGCGGCATAGCCCATATGCTTGAACATCTAAATTTTAAATCTACAAAAAATTTAAAAGCCGGAGAGTTCGATGAAATCGTCAAAGGATTTGGAGGTTACAACAACGCTTCGACAGGATTTGACTATACTCAGTACTTCATAAAATCCGCATCCAAAAATCTTACGAAATCGTTGGAACTTTTTGCGGAATTGATGCAAAATCTAAAATTGGAAGATAAAGAATTCCAGCCCGAAAGAGATGTCGTATTGGAAGAGAGACGATGGAGAACCGATAACAATCCCTTCGGATATCTCTATTTTAGACTATTTAACAACGCTTATATATATCACTCTTATCACTGGACTCCGATAGGTTTTGTTGACGACATAAAAAACTGGACGATTGAAGATATAAGATCTTTTCATAAATCATACTATCAGCCTCAAAACGCCGTTTTGGTAGT
>JALWKJ010000010.1 GCA_027081495.1 Campylobacterales bacterium
GATCCACCGTGAAGCCGTTTGAGAGAATCATATTTTTCAGAGAGTTCTATAATATCACCGCCCCAAGGAATTCGATAATGAAAAAGTCCGCGCTTCTTGCCTCTTTACTTTTTGGAGCAACGCAGCTGTTTGCATTTGAAAATATGTTTTTGACATTTAAATATGGACTTAGTGACTTTGAAAACTCTTTTACTTTAAATAAACATACATTCGGTTTTGATTTGAGTATCGATACCGGAGACAACTTAAAACCGAAGTTTGATTTTTCTTATGTTAATGTTTCAGAAAGGGGTAACGGCGTAGATTTTTTGATGCAATTTAGCGCAAATGTTTTATATGAAGCTTCCGATGTTTATTATAATTCAATTATACCGTATGCTTACGGCGGAATAGGATATGAGTATGTGAATAATGAAAGAGAAGGCTTTAACAGCGCTCCTTATTTACAGATGGCCGGAGGACTTGAATTTCCCTTTTTCGGTTACGCGAACGATGATTTTAAATTAATAACCGAAGCTAGATTTATAGGGCTTATAAGCGATAAAAGCGGACAAGACAGCGAAGCGGCTATTTTCATCGGATTTCGAATAAGTACGGGGGGATTTGGATCAAGCTCCATAGAGAGTTATGATGAGTACGGTTATGACGATTCTTCTTACGCGGAGTTTCAAACACGAACGAGACCGAAAGTTTCATATAGAACAGATACTCAATACAAAAAGCATGAAGTTTTTTCCGATACCGACGGAGACGGCGTAAGAGACGAAGACGACAGATGTGCGAATACACCGCGAGGAACGGCGGTCGATGCTATAGGATGCCCGATTGCCAAGCCCGTAGGGTATAAGATAAAAAGTCTCAAAAAAAGAAAAATAACTTTCAAACCTTTGCCGAGAGAGATCGAGAGCGTTGAAGTCATGTTTGAGCCAAATTCCTCAACTATTACCACCGACAGTAAAGTAAAAATCAGAAAAATCGTACAAAGGTTAAATTCTCGCGGTTATAGACATATAACGGTAGAAGGTTATACAGACAACTCCGGCACTCATAAAGAAAATGCGGCTTTATCAAAAAGAAGAGCCGACTCCGTAAAAGATTTGATGATTTTATACGGTATTGATTCTTCTAAAATTACGGCGGTGGGTAAAGGCGAACTAAATCCGATTGCCGATAACGATACTCCGGAGGGAAGAGCCAAAAACAGACGCATCGAAATCGTAATAGAGTAAATTTTCAATCTAAAAAATGATGTTTCTTAACCACCAAGATTTAGATCTCTTCTTGCATTGCTAATGGCAAGTACAAATCCTACCATAACATCAAGAAGTTGTGCTTCGGTCAAAAGCAGATATGGAGCCGACGGCACCTTCCCGCTTTGGGCGTATTCAAAAACGGCGAACATAATAAGCCCAACGACAAAAGCGAAAGACATAAAAAAATCAAGCCATGAGCCCGAACCTTTGGGCGCTAGCATTGTAGCTTTGACAAGCTCCCATGATAGAGTCATTAAGAGTAGTCCCGCAATAATCGCTAAAAATTTATAATCGCCGCATTTGCTCGAAGAGTTGAAAAAGTGATCTAAAAATCCTCTTTCTTGTAGTAATATAAGTAGCAAAGCCAGCACATTCAAAGGTATGAGATTAAGAAGCAATTTCAAAATATTCTCCTTTTTTAGAGGCGGCCGCAAAATACAAAACCCAAAACCGGCTCACTTTTTTAGTAAATTTTATCATGATTTTATAAAAGAAATTGATATGAAACTAATATAA
>JALWKJ010000011.1:0-5760 GCA_027081495.1 Campylobacterales bacterium
AGCTATTGTGACATATTTTGAAAACCACTCGTTTCGATCATACTTTTTTAACTCTTTTTCAGAAATCTCGCGATGAAGTTTTAATGATTTTTCAACAAGATATTTTACGAGATTCTCTTCATTGATTCCTTTTGGGACATGATAAGTCTCCGCCAAGATTAAACCGTCGTCTATATCTGTTAATTTTTTATAATAATGTGTCAATTTAGTTTTATTTAAATCGAGTTGTTTTGAGATTTGATCGAAAAATATCTCTCTTGTCTCTCCCGGAATCAATACGACATCTACCAACGCCGCTTTTAAACGGGTAATCTTTGCGAAAAATTCACCTCGTTTCATCTTTTGCGCACCGAGATCTATCCATCCCGCCTGAGGATAACCTATGAGTTTCACAAGATAAAAATCAAAATCGCTAATATCTATACCGTTTTTTTGAAGTGATTTCATAACCGATTTTGTCGAGCCTTTGGGTATAAAAAGCATCTTTGGAGTTTTTATCTCTTCTTGCAGGTACGACTTGACATAAAAAAATCCGCCGACTATAACCGCGAGAGAGAGAAGAATTAAAATAAGGAGTGTTTTAAAAAATTTTATAAGCATATCTAAAGCGATATCAAAAGATATCGCTTTTTCTCCTACTTGACCATATCTTCGAGCAATTGAGGCTCAATTTCGTTAAAATTTAGATACTTATATACTCTATCGGTAATATCGGGAGTAATTTTCTTTCCTACTATCTCAAGATACTCCTCTTTACTCGGAAGTCTGCCAAGAAGCGCGGTGACCGCCGCCACTTCCGCGGAGCCTAGATAAACTTTCGCTCCTTTTCCAAGACGGTTGTCAAAATTTCTGGTACTTGTAGAAAAGACTACGGCGTTGTCCGCGACTCTAGCCTGATTTCCCATACAAAGCGAACATCCCGGGACTTCGGTTCTAGCTCCCGCGGCTCCGTATATCGCATAATATCCCTCTTCGGTAAGAGTTTTTTCATCCATTTTAGTCGGAGGAACAACCCATAATCTCGATTTAACGGCTCCCTCACCTCTTAACACTTCTCCAAGAGCTCTAAAAAGTCCGATATTCGTCATGCAGGAGCCTACGAATACTTCATCTATTTTCTCGGTAGGTCTGTTTGAATCGGATAAGACTTCTGTTAAAGTAGCGACATCGTCGGGATCGTTCGGACAGGCCACTATCGGCTCCGTTATCTCGTTTAGATCTATTTCTACCACCGCGGCGTACTCGGCATCTTCGTCTCTTTCAAGAAGTACGGGATTTTTGATCCACTCTCTCATCTTGTCCGCTCTTCTTTTAAGAGTTTGACTATCTTGATAACCGTCTTTAATCATCTGCTCGATCAAAGCTATATTTGATTTAAGGTATTCGATTATAGGTTCTTTGTTAAGTTTAACCGTACAAGCGGCGGCGCTTCTCTCAGCGCTTGCGTCCGAGAGTTCAAACGCCTGCTCGCATTTTAGATCTTCAAGCCCCTCTATCTCTAAAATTCTACCCGCAAAGATATTTTTCTTTCCTTTTTTGTCAACAGTCAGTAAACCGTCCTTTATCGCCTGATAAGGAATAGCGTTTACAAGATCCCTTAAAGTGATTCCAGGCTGCATCTCGCCTTTAAATTTGACCAATACGGACTCGGGCATAGTAAGAGGCATCATACCCGTAACGGCGGCAAAAGCTACCAGTCCCGATCCTGCCGGAAACGAAATTCCTATCGGAAATCTAGTATGGGAATCGGCACCCGTTCCAACCGTATCGGGAAGACACATTCGATTTAACCATGAATGGATAACTCCGTCGCCCGGCTTTAAAATAACACCTTTTCTCGTTGTCCAAAAAGGAGGTAGTTCATGTTGGAGTTTTATATCCGCGGGTTTTGGATAAGCCGCCGTATGACAAAAAGATTGAAGCACGAAATCCGCACCGAAACTCAATGCCGCAAGCTCTTTTATCTCATCTCTAGTCATTGGACCGGTCGTATCTTGAGAACCAACAGTCGTTGCGATCGGCTCACAGTAGGTGCCCGGTTTTACACCTTTTAAACCGCAAGCTTTTCCGACCATTTTTTGAGCGAGCGTAAATCCTTTGTTGTCGTCTTTAGGCATATCGGGTTTTAAAAAGACATCGCTATCCGTCATTCCCAAAGCCTCTCTAGCTTTTGCGGTCAAACCTTTACCGATAATAAGAGGAATCCTTCCTCCGGCTCTCATTTCATCAGGCAGAGTATTGGGTTTTAATTCAAATTCGCTAACGACTTTGGAATCTTTGTAAATCTTTCCTTCGTAAGGTTTAAGAGTTATGACATCGCCCATAGATAGTCGGCTAACATCCGCTTCGATAGGCAAACATCCCGAATCTTCCGCCGTATTGAAAAAAATCGGGGCTATGATAGAGCCTATCACTACGCCTCCCGTTCTTTTGTTCGGAACGCCGGGAATATCATGACCTAAATGCCATTGAACGGAATTTATACCCGATTTTCTAGAACTTCCCGTTCCGACGACATCTCCTACATATACTAGAGGGTGACCCAACTTTTTTAATCTCTCTATCGTACCCAGAGGATCATCCATCTTTGCGGCAAGCATGGATTTCGCGTGAAGCGGAATATCGGATCTAGTAAAAGCTTCCGATGCGGGAGAGAGATCATCGGTATTCGTCTCGCCCGGCACTTGAAATACGGTTAGCGTCATCTCTTCGGCAAGAGGCTCTTTCGAGGTGAACCACTCGGCGTTCGCCCAAGACTCTATAACCTCTTTTGCGTAAGTATTTCCCTCGTCCATCAATTTTTTGACGCTGTTAAAAGAGTCGTAAACCAAAATCGTATGCTTTAACTCTTTTGCGGCGGCTTTTGCCACATCGTCGTCGCTGTTTTTAAGAGCCTCAACCAAAGGCTCGACATTGAACCCGCCAAGCATCATGCCGAGAATCTCTATAGCTTTGAGCTTATCTATAGCGCTTGATTTAGCCTTGTTTTGAACTATATCGTTTAAAAACGCGGCTTTGACATAAGCGGCGTCGTCAACTCCGGGATTGATACGGTTTACAAAAAGATCCATAAGATAATCGACTTCCGCAATCGGATCTTGTTTTAATAACTCCACAAGCTCCGCAGTCTGCCCGGCAGTGAGCGCAAGCGGCGGAACGCCTAATTCTTCTCTCTCTTTCGTGTGTGCTTTGTACTCTTCGATTAAGCCCATAAAATCTCCTTAAAAATATTTGGTATGATTATACACAATCAAACTTTTATATCAAACCATTATGTTACTATATGTAACAATATAATATTATCAATAGTTACAATTGGTTACATCTACACAAGTATCTCTCTTTGACCTTTTGTATTTGGAGCCGATATGACACCGGTCAACTCCAATTGCTCCACAATTCTTGCGGCTCTGTTATAACCTATTTGCAATCTTCTTTGAAGATAACTGATAGAGGTTTTTTTATCTGATAAAACTATCGATTTCGCCTCTTCGTAAAATTCGTCAAAATCGTCCTCTTTTGAGTTCTTTACATCATCCGCCCCGGTTATGTTTAAAGAGCCCGGTTCATTCAAAAACGACTCGTCATATACTACTTCTCTTTGAACTTTTAAAAACTCTACGATAGTCTCTATCTCTTTTTCCGTTATAAAAGGGGCGTGAAGTCTTATGAGACCGGAGGTTCCAGGAGGCGTAAAGAGCATATCGCCCCGCCCCAAAAGAGACTCCGCGCCGACAGTATCCAAGATGACTTTCGAATCGATCTTTTGTCCCACTTTAAAAGATATTCGGCTTGGAAGATTAGCTTTTATAAGTCCCGTTACGACATCGACCGACGGTCTTTGAGTAGCTACGATAAGATGTATGCCGCTAGCCCTTGCCATCTGTGCGAGTCTTGCTATATAAAACTCGACATCTTTCCCGCTAGTCATCATAAGATCCGCCAATTCATCGATAATTACTACAATATAAGGAAACGGAGCATACCCCTCTTTACGCGCTTTCGTATTGTAGTTTTCTATATTTTTCGTTTTTGTTTTACTCATGAGTTTATATCTTTTTTCCATCTCAACCACCATATTCGCAAGCGCTACGATAGCCTGTTTCGCTTGAGTTATGACGGGAATCAAAAGATGAGGGATATCGTTATATATGGAAAATTCCAACATTTTGGGATCTATCATAAGAAGTTTTAGATCATCGGGCGAATTTCTATAAAGCAGCGAGACAAGCATCGCGTTTATACCGACGCTTTTACCGCTTCCCGTGGTTCCGGCTATCAAAAGATGAGGGAGTTTTTTAAGATCGGTTACAAACGGATTTCCGACTATATCCTTGCCCACAGCCATAGTGAGTTCGGACTCCGCTTTTTGAAACAGAGGACTTTGAAGTATCTCTTTTAAAAATATAGTATCTATCTCTTTATTCGGTATCTCGATTCCGACGACATCTTTTCCGGGAACGGGCGCTTGAATACGAATAGTTTCGGCTTTCAAAGCCATCGCCAAGTCATCTTGGAGAGTCAAGATCTTCGACACTTTTATATGCGCGTCGGGACGAAACTCAAATGTAGTAACGACCGGACCCGAATATGTCGCGACTACATCGCCGGTAATTTTAAACTGAGCTAGTTTTTCCAAAAGATCCACTATCTTTTGATCGATTTCCGCTTCATTTATATGATGTCTTTTTTTCGGAGGATTTTTGAGAAAATCAAGATACGGCAATTTAAAATTTTTAGGCTTGTCGATTTTTCCTTTTCCGCTTTTTGCCATATGCTTTTTATTTTCTTTAATCTCTTTTACGATTTTAGTTTTGGGCTTTGCGGCTTTTGTACTCTTTTTTACGGTCTCTTCTACCGATTTAGCCAACTCTTCAAGATCTTTGGTTTCCTCTTTTATGGTTTGAAATTTTTGAGATCTTTGCGTTTCGATAGATTTCGTATCAAAATCTTTCTCAAAAGTCCGACCTATCAAATCTTCTATATTTTCATGAAATTCTAAACTTTCATCTTCTATTTCGCCGCTGTCGCTTTTTTTCGCGACAACGGTTCGTTTTACGCTAGGCGGCGGAGATTTCGGCTCGGGCTCGGCTACAGCGGCGGCTGCCGTAGGTAAAACCGTCTCCTCTTTCTCTCTTGCTAGATAATCTTTTATCTGCATTATCTTTTCGATAAATTCATCTTTAACGCGACGAAAATAGTCTCTTAAACCGAAACTAAAAGAAAAATTCTCTATAGTCGCATTTGCCAAAAAGGCGGCTGAAGTCAATATAAGTCCGAAAATAACCACCCAAATACCGACGCTTCCGACATATTTTGTCAAAAACATATCTATTCTCGATCCCAAAACTCCGAGATAACTACTCTCTACCAGTTTTGCCTGAAGCATCAAAAAAGCGATAAATAAAATAATCGCCGGTATCCAGATTCTTGTTCTGTCAAATCTCATATGCGGATCTTTATATACGAAATAAGCCGGCACGATAAGAATATACGGATAAATAAAAGCCAGATATCCAAAAAAGACTCGATTATAAAGTCCTATAGTCGATCCGATCTTACCTGAAGCTTCCGGCATAAGCGTTGCAAAACCGATAAATACAAATATAAGGGCGGTTACGATGAATAAGATAGTTCTTAAAATAGTTTTACCTTGTATAATTTTTTTTGAAAATTATAGCAAAAAACTATTTTTGTTTATATTTATTTCATATAATTTAACAAGGTAAGTGAATTAATCTTCGTTACGCTCGATAAAAT
>JALWKJ010000011.1:5770-8050 GCA_027081495.1 Campylobacterales bacterium
ATAAAATCGCCTGATAATTCAGCGAGAGTTGATTTAAATTCATGTAAGCTTCGGCGATATCGACATCGGTAATCTCGGATTTTAACTCTTTGATACTAAGCTCCATGCTCATCGATCTCTCTTGCGCGATATTTAACCGTTTATCTAAAACTCCGACTTCCGCCAGTTTGTTATTGAAATGCGAATCGTACTGTCCGATTTTCGATATGGCGTTTTGAATACCTATGCTCCTTGGAGAAGCGCTATTTGAATCTATATCCCTAATGCCTTCTTTTACCGCTTCTATTATTTCATCAAGCTCGTCAAATATATTCATCTGCGCCTTTTGAACGGTAACCGCGTTGTTTGACATAAAAGAGAGAGTAGGATTATTGACGCCGTAATCGTTTCCTTCAGAATCGTACATAGCAAATTCTATTTTGCTCAATGCGTCGGATTTATCGATAATCTCCATTTTTCCGCTTTGATTTACATTGACGCTTACCTTTTGGCTTGAAGATACGATAGCCGCGTCAAATCCGATCTTATCGTTGCTTTGGGGCAGTTTCCCGGAAGTTACCATCGCTATTATATCGGTTAATTGTCCCATCGTCATATCGTCCGCGCCGCTTTGGGTAGCATCGGCGTTATATATATTGTATGTCGTCGCTCCGTCAACGGTAAATGTCGAACCCCCGTTTGAAAGAGACAATAGAACATCTTTAGAGTTTCCGTCAATATCCGTAACTTTCATAACAAACGATTTTTGATCAAGCGAACCGTTTGAGATAGCAGACAATTTAGTAGTATCGTCGGCTATCTTGCCGTCGGCGACCAATGCGACATTTCCCTCGATTTTTGCGCCTTCTTTCGAAAAATAAGCGCTATCCTCATAACCTGCGACAGCCATAGTATATCCGCTTTGTATAAAAGGTATCTCTTTTGCGCCTTGCGACGCCTGAAGTTTAAATTCAAGCGCGCTTATACCTTTTTTAAGATCTTTGATAACTATATTGCCGTTATCGTTTAATTCTACTTTTACATTTTTATTGGTTGTCGTATTTCCGAAATTTTCGCCTATTTTATTTAAAAGAGTTTCTACGCTTTCAATCGTATTTATAGTAAATTCACTCTTTACGGCGTCGCCTTCGTGCGTCGTGCCCGAAAGCTTGAAGGTTACGGGAAGATCGTTTGTCGGATCTTCATCATCGTCTCCCGCCATATCTCTGATCGTATCCGTTGTTTTTAAAACCTCATCGGTCTTAAAATTTTTCAAAGAGACATTTGTACTTACTATTTTATTTACGCTTTCGTCAGTGCCGAGAAAAAGAGATTTACCGTCGATATTTTGAGCGATAGATACTCCGTCTCCTACTATCGTCAAAATTTTTTCACCGTTACCGTTATATTTACCGTTTTCATCAACGGGTTTTATCGAAGTCGCCGATCCCGAAAAAACATATCTACCGGCTATTTGCGTGTTGGCTAAATTTATCATATGCTCTTTTTCAAGTTCAAGCTCGGTAGCGATCGTTTTTAAATTATCTTTATTTAAAGAGGCGTTGGCGGCGTTTATGAGTCTATTTTTTATATTTCTTATGGAATTTGTAAACTCGGATAGCGCGGAATCTGAAGCCGCGATAAAATTTTTAGCTTTTTTTGTACGATCCTGTACGCTTTTTAATTCATTTATATGTGTATCGAGTTTTAATGTATCATTATATATAGAAGGATTATCGTAACTGTTTTGGATCTTTTTTCCCGAAGATATCTGTTCGGTGGTTTTTTTTAGCTCTTTATTTACTTTTTGCTGATCTTGTTTGAAGTTATCGTAAAGATATTGATTTGTGATTCTCATATAAACTCCCTGCCCAAAAACGATAAATACATAATAAATATCGGCTTAATCTATGCAAAATGTACTTTTTTTATAAAAATTTTGTTTTTTTAAGGAAAAAATTGTAACATACTCGGATTTCAAATTTTAAAGGAAGGTAAATTATGAAAAAAGCTGATTTGATTCAAGCGATCTCAGAGAAAACCGGTCTATCCAAAAAAGACACCGCATCGACGATAGATGCCGCTTTAGAGGTAATCGAAGACGCGCTTGTAAACAAAAAAACCGTTAGTTTTATAGGTTTTGGCACATTCTCTACAGCTCCAAGAGCCGCAAGAACGGCTAGAGTACCCGGTACCGATAAAGTAGTCGATGTACCCGCAACGACGGCGGTAAAATTCAAAGTAGGAAAAAAACTCAAAGAAGCCGTAGCAAACGCAAAGTAATTTAACACGACATCCGTG
>JALWKJ010000012.1 GCA_027081495.1 Campylobacterales bacterium
GTGGGAGAAAAACAGGATAAAGCTGAGGCGACTAAGAGAGTTTTGACTCGCTATAAAGGATTTAAAAGTATAGGATTAGGCGATAGCTTAAACGATAAAGAGATGTTGGGGGTCGTTGATATTCCTATACTCATACCCAGATACGACAATACTTTTATCGATATAAAATCGCAAAATCTCATAAAGGCGAAATATCCCGGCAGCAGGGGATGGAATGAAGCTTTAAAGAGAGTTTTTTTAAATGAATCATAAAAAAAACGCAAGAGCTATTTTTCAAGAAGCTCTTTGTTTTGTAAATCCTTTGAATTTAAAATATGATTTAAAAGAGATTCCTCAAAAAAAGATCATGCTTTTGGGTTCCGGTAAAGCGAGCGCGTATATGGCAAAAGCCCTTATGCGAAAGATAGGCGATAGAGTATATGACGCATTTGTGGTATCTAACTTTAAAGAGCATATAGAGGGAGTGGAGGTTTTTGAAAGTTCTCATCCTATTCCTTCAAAAAAGAGCGTAAAAGCCGCTGAAATCATGATAGAAAAACTTCGCTCTTTAAAAGAAGATGATTTTTTCATATATCTTCTTTCCGGCGGAAGTTCGGCTCTTGTTGAAAAACCTATTTTTCCCATAACGATAGAGGAGTTAGTTTTTGTAAACAATTTGCTTCTTGGATGCGGAGCGGATATAAGAGAGATCAATATAGTTCGAAAACATCTCTCATCGATAAAGGGCGGACGACTTGCGGAAAATATCAAAGCCAAAGGCGTCGTATATGTCATAAGCGATGTTGTCGGCGACGATCTTGAATCTATAGGTTCGGCTCCTTTGTATTTTGACGGTTCGTATTATGATGACGCTTTAAATATACTTAAAAAGTATGATTTATGGAAGAGGCTGCCAAAGAGTGTTTGCGATGTAATCGAAAAAAAGAGTTTAGAGAGTCCAAAAGAGCCGAATATAAATATTTCCCACAAGATCGTGGCTTCAAACTCTCTTGCTTTAAAAGGGGCGTATAGGAAGGCTCTAAAACTCGGTTACGATACCAAAATAGTAACCGACAATCTAAATAAAAGCGTAGAAGAGTCTGCTTGCTATATAGTCGAAAAGATTAAAAACGAAAAATCCCAAAAACCGGTATGTCTGCTCTTTGGGGGAGAGAGTACGGTAACGCTTATAGGCAGCGGTAAAGGAGGAAGAAATCAAGAGTTGGCTCTTAGGGTTTTAAAAAAGATAAAAGATGATGCGAGTGTTACTTTTTTAAGCGGCGCGACCGACGGGATAGACGCAAATTGCGATGCGGCGGGAGCGGTTGTGAATGCGGGTAATTTTAAGGGCGATATAGATAAATTTTTATCAAATAACGATTCGTATCATTATCATAAAAGAGAAAAGACACTCATCGTAACCGGTGAGAGTGGAACAAATGTTATGGATATCATGATTGCCATAAAGGAGTAGAGATGTCGGATTTTTTTCAAAACGGGGTAATTACAACGATCCCGAAACTCGGAAACAGAAGTGTTGAAAATATGGAGGAGGAGCTTTATAAACTCTCAAAAAGAAGAAATATGATTTTATTGCTTCCGGCGCTTTATAGCGAATTTAAAACCGACGCCATGAAAAATATTATTGCGGAACTTGAAAATATCGAATATCTCTATCGAATAGTTTTGGGACTTGACGGGGCTAATAAAGAGGAGTTTGAGAGCGTTAAAAATCTTCTCTCTTCGCTTCCCGTGAAAGTGGATGTTATATGGAATGACGGTCCTCGCATAACACAGCTTAAAAACGAACTTAAAAATGCCGGTTTTAAAAGTACCGACATAAGGGGTAAAGGGCTTAATGTTTGGATGATGATGGGATATATCCTCTCGGATCATAACGCTTATGCCATAGCGCTTCACGATTGCGATATAGTAAATTATACTAGAGAGATACCGGCGCGACTTTTTTATCCGATCGTTCATCCGGGATTTGACTTTGAATTTAACAAAGGATATTATGCGCGAGTTTCGCAAAGAGTTCATGGGCGCGCTACAAGATTATTTTATACTCCGCTTCTTAAATCGCTTGAGAGAGTATTTGGAAAAAGCAGATATCTGGATTATATGGGAAGTTTTAGATACGCTCTTTCGGGAGAGTTCGCGTTTATACGATCTTTGGCGCGCGGTATTCGCATCTCCCCTACTTGGGGACTTGAAGTCTCTACTTTAAGCGAAGTCTATCATAATACTTCAAAAAAAAGGATATGTCAGTCGGAAATCATGGAGACATACGAACATAAGCATCAAGATCTCGGATCTGAGGCGGGTGGAGGAGTTTCTCAAATGACAAAAGAGATAGCGGAGACGATTTTTAGGATCATGAGTCAAAGCGGAGTTACATTTTCAAACGCTAAATTTAACGCCCTTTTAACGACATACTATGAAGAGTCTCAAAGAGCGATAGCTCAGTATAGCGTTATATCCGAGGTAAACGGTCTTTATTATGACAGGCAAAAAGAGCTTGAAGCTATTTTAGAGTTTACAAACTCGTTAAAAGCGGCAAACGACGGATTTAACAAAGATCCTATGGGCGTGCCTCTACTTTCGGCATGGACGGCGGTGCGGTCGGTACTGCCGAATTTTTCATACAAATATAACGAAGCCGTGAGAATGGACAATGAATAAAGAGCAAAAAAGTTTGCAAGAAAGACTTAAACTTTTGTATTCACAAAAAGAGGCGGAAAAAGCTTTTGTAGAGATAGAAAAACTTATTTTAAAATATAAAGAGAAGATTACGCCAAAATCTTATGAACTTTCGGAAAAAGATATGATCTTGATCACCTACGCGGATCAAGTAGTAAGAGCCGACGAAGAGCCTTTGGCGACGCTAAAGCTTTTTTTGGACGAGCATATAAAAGGGGTGATAAATACCGTGCATATTTTACCCTTTTATCCATACTCTTCTGATGACGGGTTTTCCGTTATAGATTATAAGGATGTATCCCCGAGAATGGGCTCATGGGATCTGATAAACCGACTATCTCAAGATTATCGTTTGATGTTTGACGGCGTGATAAATCATGTATCTCAATACTCGTATTGGTTTAAAAGTTTTTTAGCAAACGATCCAAAATATAAAGAGTATTTTTTAGATATGGATCCAAGTGTGGATTTGTCAAAAGTGGTTAGACCGAGAACTCTTCCTCTTCTTCATGAATATACCGATATCGAAGGGAAGATTCATTTTATTTGGACTACCTTTAGTAAAGATCAGGTTGATTTAAATTACGGTTATTATAAAGTTCTTGTCGAAGTTTTGGACGCTTTGCTTTTTTATGTTCAGATGGGAGCGGATATTATTCGTCTTGACGCGATAGCTTTTTTATGGAAAGAGGTTTCAACCGAGTGCATACACCTTCCAAAAACGCATGAGATTATACAGCTTATGAGAGAAGTTCTTCATGAAGTTTCACCGGGGTTAATAATCATAACGGAGACGAATGTTCCTCATGACGAAAATATCTCATACTTTGGAAACGGCGAAAATGAGGCTCAAATGGTTTATAACTTCGCTCTTCCTCCTCTCTTGGCGCACTCTCTTTTAAAATCCGATACTACCGCTCTTACAAAATGGGCGCAACGACTTACTCTTCCAAGCGATAAAGTCTGTTTTTTTAATTTTACGGCAAGTCATGACGGTTGCGGACTTAGACCCGTAAGCGAACTTTTAACTCAAGAAGAGATAGAAGATTTGGTGCAAGTAACTTGTCAAAGAGGAGGTTTCGTATCTCATAGGGCAAATGCGCACGGGGAGAAAACGCCTTATGAATTAAACGCGAGTTATATAGATATCATAAGCGATCCAAAAGAGCAAAACCATATCAGAGCCAAAAAGATGATACTGACACAAGCTCTAGCTCTCGCGATGCCCGGAGTGCCGGGAATCTATTTTCATTCGCTTGTAGGTTCTATAAGCGATAAAGATGCGGTCAAAAGAACCGGAATTTATCGTTCTATAAACAGAGAAAAGTTAAACTATGAAATACTAAACGAGGATTTAAATACTCCGGGAAATCTTAGAGCCATGATTTACAGAAGCTATAAAAAACTTCTTTCTCTAAGAAAATCCCAAAGGGTTTTTAATCCATACGCGCCATTTGAGTTTTTTCAAATAAAAAAAGGGATTTTTGTTATAAAAAGAGTCTCAAAAGAGGCTTTGGAAGAGTTGCTTGCTATTTATAACTTTACGGACAAAAGAGTTGATTTTGATATTTCAAAGCTGATTCGCTTGCCGGCTGTCGAGCTTATATCCGGAGATGATATCGCTTGTGAAGAGATATCTATCGAGGCTTTTGAAGTTATGTGGATAAAATCAAAAAAGAAGGAAAAAATATGAAAATAACCAAATGCCTATTTCCGGCGGCGGGATACGGAACAAGATTTTTACCGGTAACAAAGGCGATGCCTAAAGAGATGCTGCCGATTTTAACAAAGCCGCTTATTCAATATGGAGTAGAAGAGGCGGTGGAAGCGGGTCTTGATACTATGGCTATTATCACGGGACGGGGTAAAAGAGCGATTGAAGATCATTTCGATATATCTTATGAACTTGAACATCAGATAAAAGGAAGTTCCAAAGAGCATCTTTTGACACAGATTAGATCTCTTATATCCAAATGTACTTTTACATACACGAGACAGATAGAGATGAAAGGTTTGGGCGACGCGATTTTAAAAGGCGGAGTGCTTATAGGTCATGAACCGTTTGCCGTGGTATTGGCGGACGATTTGTGCATAAACGAGGAGGGTAAAGGGGTATTGACGCAGATGATAGAGCTATATCAAAAATATAAATGCTCGATCGTAGCGATTATGGAAGTTCCCAAAGACGAAACTTACAAATACGGCGTCATAGACGGCAAAGAGATAGAAGATGGAGTTTTTATGGTTTCCGATATGGTAGAAAAACCCGAACCGTCGCAAGCTCCGAGTAATCTCGCCATTATCGGAAGATACATACTTACTCCGGATGTTTTTAAAATTATCAAATCTACAAAACCGGGCAAAAACGGTGAAATTCAAATAACCGACGCTTTGATGACTATGGCTCAAAAAGGTATGGTTTTAGCATTTAGATTTAAAGGGAAAAGATTTGATTGCGGAAGCGTTGACGGTTATGTAGAGGCTACCAACTATCTCTACAACATAAAAAACGATTGAAAAAGAGTCGATATCAGCTTTTAAATTGCCGGTATCTCACTCCTTCCCGTACTCTCAAAATTTAAAAATGTTTATTGGCGCGGTGATAAAAAAATTAAAATTTATACTCCGCTCCAAAAGTCAGATGATCCATATCGTCTTCAAATTTCGTATAGTTCGTATATATTTTATAGTTTTTGTCGATATCGTACGCTATGCCTATACCGCCGCTTACCGCCAAGTCCTGTCTGTTTGTTCCTACACCCATAGCGGCTTCGTTATTCGTAGTTACATTTAGCGTCGATTTTATACTCTCATATACTACACCGAGTCTGGGTTTGATGCTTAGTTTATTCACTTTCCAAATATATGCGCCGTAAACACCAAAAGACCAGAAATCGACATCATGCGTTTTTCCGTTAAATTTCGCTTCGGGTTTTTTGATGCCGACAGACCCTTCGACCTCTACGCTCATATCGCTGTAAATGTCTTTTCCGGCGTTTACTACGAAAGCGCCGCCTTGATCAAATTTTGAATTATCAACATCTTGCAATGCTACACCGACACTCATATAATCGATATACGACTCTTTTTCTTGCGCATGTAACGCGACCGTGCATAGTAGCAGCGATGCGACGATTGAAGTAGCGAACTTTTTCATTGTAAACTCCTCTAAGGGTTTCGTTTATGCCCTTAATCTTCCTAACTAATATTATATACTAATAAGTTTAAAATAATATTTAAGAGGAGTTGTTTGAAGTCTATTTTATGTTTATAAAGTTTTTGTTATAATCCGCATAATTAATACAAAAGGAAATAATAGATGAATATAGTAACCACAGATAAAGCTCCTGCCGCGATAGGTCCATATTCTCAGGCTATAAAAGCCGGAGGATTTATCTTCACTTCGGGTCAGATACCGCTTACGCCCGAGGGAGAACTCGTTGAGGGAGATATTCATGATCAAACGAGGCAGATACTTACAAACTTAAGCAATGTACTTGATGCCGCGGGGAGTTCTTTGCATCAGATAGTTAAAACGACTATTTATCTTACGGATATGGATGATTTTATCGCCGTAAATACCGTTTATGCCGAATTTTTCGGTACTTCTTATCCCGCTAGAAGTACGGTAGCCGTTAAAACTCTGCCTAAAAATGTACAGATAGAGATAGACGCCATAGCGCTTGACAGTTCTCAAGAGTATCATTTTTAATAAGGGTTTGACAAATTAATCAAAACTTAATAAACTTTTTTGTAAAATCGGCGCTCATTTTAATATTAATATACAAGGACATATGATGTACGCAATCATAAAAAACGGTGGAAAGCAGTATAAAGTCCAAGAAGGAGATTTTCTAAATCTCGATAAACTTGGCGCTTCCCCGAAAGAGAAAATAACTCTTACAGAAGTTCTTGCCGTAAACGACGGCGAGTTGAAAATAGGTACGCCTTTTGTCGAGGGCGCTAAAGTAGAATTGGAAGTCGTGGCTTCGGGTAAAGATAAAAAAGTCGTTATCTATAAAAAAAGAAGAAGAAAAGATTCTAAACTAAAAAAAGGTTTTAGAAGAGAATATACCAGGGTAAAGGTTACGGCGGTTACGGCGTAAGATTCAGAGTCAAAGATAGAAAAAATTAAAAAGGGGGCAAGATCCGTTTATCGGATCTTGCCCCCTTTTTTTATGGCGAGTTTTGATTATAGCGCTTGAGCGTGTTTTGCGAGATAGTCCGCAACTCCGTTCGTGTCGGCTTTCATTCCCTCTTCGCCTTTATGCCATCCGGCAGGACATACTTCTCCGTGCTCGTCGGTAAAAAGCATCGCGTCGATCATTCTGATCATTTCGTCTATATTTCTTCCAAGAGGAAGATCGTTGATAACGGCATGGCGGACAATTTTATTTTTATCAATCAAAAAAGAACCTCTAAGCGCTACGCTTTTATTGAAAAGAACATCATATTTTTTTGCGATCTTTTTCGTTAAATCCGCGACTAGAGGATATCTTACTTGTCCGATACCGCCTTCGTTAACGGGTGTGTTTTTCCACGCAAAGTGTGAATACTGACTATCGATGGAGCAGCCTATTACTTCGATTCCTCTTGATTTAAAATCATCCAGTCTGTGATCGAAAGCTATAATTTCGGAAGGGCATACAAATGTAAAATCCAGCGGATAAAAGAAAAGCACGGCTCCGTTTTCTCCGATATTGTCATATAGTTCAAAATCGTCAACTATCGTATTGTCTCCAAGAACGGCTGTCGCTTTAAAATTCGGCGCTTTGTTGGTTACTAACATAATTTTATTCCTTTATTGTAAAATTTATTTGAGGAGAAATTTTATCTTATTTGTCCTTAAAGTTTGATTAGCGTTGTTTTGTAAGCGAACAGTTACATAAAAAAGATTAATTTTGATAGAATTATGCCTGTTTTATTATAAATATATAGGAAGAATGAATGTTAAACGATTTTTTATTTACGAGTGAATCGGTGACCGAAGGTCATCCCGATAAAATGGCGGATCAGATAAGCGACGCTATACTTGATTATATTATCCAAAGAGATCCAAATGCCAGGGTTGCTTGCGAGACGCTTTTATCTAACGGTTTTTGTATAATAGCCGGAGAGTTGAAAACCGTTACTTACGCGCCTATGCAGGATATTGCCAGAGAAGTCGTAAGAGAGATAGGCTATACGGATGCGCAGTACGGTTTTGATTACAGAAGCGCGGGAGTTTTAAACGGAGTCGGCGAGCAGAGCGTAGATATCAACCAGGGAGTCGATCAGGCAAGCGGCGAGATAGGCGCCGGCGATCAGGGGTTGATGTTTGGATACGCATGCAGGGAAACCGATGTTTTAATGCCGCTTCCGATTCATTTGGCGCATAGATTGACTTATTCTTTAGCGCAGGCGAGAAAAAGCGGAACATTGCCTTTTTTACGACCAGACGGAAAAGCTCAAGTGAGCATAAGATATGAAAACGGCAAACCGGTCGAAGTTGATACGATAGTCATATCGACACAGCACTCTCCCGAGACCGATCAAAATACCTTGAAAGAAGCGGTTATAGAAGAGATCGTCAAAAAGAATCTGCCGAAAAATATAAAAGCGGATAATATAAAATATCATATAAACCCTACAGGCAGATTCGTAATAGGAGGTCCTCAGGGGGATGCCGGACTTACGGGCAGAAAAATTATCGTCGATACATACGGCGGCAGTTGTCCTCACGGCGGTGGAGCTTTTAGCGGTAAAGATCCATCAAAAGTAGATAGAAGCGCGGCTTATATGGCAAGATATATAGCCAAAAATCTTGTAGCGGCGGGCGTATGCGACAAAGCTACGATACAGCTTGCGTATGCGATAGGAGTAGTCGAACCGGTTTCGATATATGTCGATACGCATTCTAGCGCAAAAGTCGATGAGAGCAGACTTGAGAGTTGCGTTAGAGAGTTTTTTCGTCTCACTCCAAAAGGGATCATAGAGAGTTTAAATCTACTTCGTCCTATATACAAGAAGAGCGCCGCATACGGGCATTTCGGTCGAGAACTTGACGATTTTACTTGGGAAAAAACAGATAAAGTGTCACAAATCAGAGATTATTTTAAATTATCATAAATGAAACTAATAGTTTTAGAAATTTTTTATATAGCATATGTTATAGTTTAAGTCATCTTAAATATTTAGAAGAGAAGGAGAAAATATGGCAGTAGTAATTACGGATATATGTATAAATTGCGGAGCTTGTATCGATGAGTGCCCTGTAGAAGCTATCGTTGACGATGAGGATAATCCAACGGGAGAAGAGATTTACTATGTATATCCGGATAAATGCGTCGAGTGCGTAGGCTACCATGATACACCTGCATGCGCCGAAGCTTGTCCAACTGAGGGTTGTATAGTTTGGGGTCCGGCCGAAGGTGAAAAACTTTCTGAAAATAGAGGCGCTGAAGGCGAACCGGTTATCGAAGAATAATTATAATTTTTGTGCATCGGCATCTGTCGCAAAGGGGTAAAGGCTCGGGCTTTCGCCCCTTAAAATCTTCATTTTTTCTACTTTAAACTTTATTATAGATTTCATTTGATATACTCTCATCCTTTATTTTAACAGACAAAAAATAATAGTCAAAAAGCTTGGAGCAGATGAAATGGAACAGACACTATCGATCATAAAACCGGATGCGGTTAAAAAAGGTGTTATCGGAAAGATAATAGACAGATTTGAGAGTAACGGATTAAGAGTAGCGGCAATGAAAAAGATAGAGCTTAGCGAAGAAGCGGCGGGCGGTTTTTATGCGGAACATAAAGAGAGACCGTTTTTTGGAGATCTTGTAAGCTTTATGACAAGCGGACCCGTTGTGGTAATGGTGCTTGAAGGCGACGACGCTATAGCTAAAAATAGAGATCTTATGGGCGCTACGAATCCAAAAGAGGCGGCCGAGGGAACGATTCGCGCGGATTTTGCCGAAAGTATAGATGCAAATGCGGTTCACGGAAGCGATTCCAAGAAGAGCGCGCAGCGGGAAATAAAGTATTTCTTTAGCGATATTGAGATATTATAAGAAATTATAAAAAATAAATGAAAATAGAGTTTCGCAAAATTTCCGCCCACAAATCTCCTTTTGAGTTGGAAAACGATCTTTTTTCGTCAAAAGGAAGTTTTAGGAAACTCTCCGCCGATCTTGTGGAGATAGATTTTGCCTTGAACGCGCAACTGTTACTCGTGTGCGACAGATGCGGCCAAGAGCATGTTTTGGCTATCGACGAGAAGATGAATCTTAAAGTAAGCGACGGTTCTTTTGAAGGCGAAGATCTGGATGTAATCGAGAATTACGATCATATCGTTGATTTTGATTCAATTATTTCGGGTGAAATAGAAGCGATAAAAAGTGATTATCACTATTGCGAAAAATGTAATAAAATTTCAGGAGAATAATTATGGCAGTACCAAAGAGACGCGTAAGTAAAACTAGAGCGGCAAAAAGAAGAACACATTATAAACTAACGCTACCAAGACCGGTAAAAGATTCCGACGGAACATGGAGAATGCCGCATAGAATAAACAAAACCACAGGTGAATACAAAGCATAGAACAAATAATGCATACAATAGCTATTGACGCGATGGGTGGAGATCACGGACCTTTACCTATCGTAACGGGAACTATACTGGCGCTTAAAAAAAGCAAGAAAAAATTCAATGCCGTTTTGGTAGGCAAAAGCAGTGAGTTTTCATATAAGATTCCAAGAAAATTTGCAAAATATATAGACATAGTCGAGTGTGAAGATGTATTTGCCATGGACGAGAGCGCTACGGATGTGCTAAAGCGAAAAGATTCGTCTATATATAAAGCGGTTGATTTAGTGAAAAATTCTCAGGCGGATGCTTTGGTTTCCGCCGGTCACAGCGGCGCTACGATGAGTCTCGCAACCTTGCGTATAGGTCGAATAAAGGGCGTTTCGCGACCGGCAATCGCCACTTTGATGCCTACGCAAACTGGAGGCAAGAGTTTGGTTCTTGATGTAGGCGCGAATACGGACTGCAAACCGGAAAATCTTTTTCAGTTTGCGATTTTGGGCGAAGCTTACGCAAAAGATGTTTTAGGGGTCAAGTCCCCAAGAGTCGGACTTCTTTCAAACGGAGAAGAGGAATCGAAAGGAAACGAATTAACAAAAGCTTCGTTTAAACTCATGAAAAATCTTGATTCATTCGTCGGAAACTTGGAAGGAAACGATATATTCAACGATAGCGTAGATGTTATCGTATGCGACGGCTTTGTCGGAAATATATTGCTAAAAACCAGTGAAGGAGTGGCGAGTTCGATTTCAAAATTGATCAAAATGAATATCAAGCGCTCGCCTAGCGCGCTTACGGGCGCACTTTTGATGCGAAGGGTTTTTAAACTTCTCAAAAAGCAAACCGATTATGCTGAATACGGCGGAGCGCCGCTTCTTGGCGTTAATAAAGCGACAATAATATGTCATGGTAAAAGCAATCACATAGCGATCAAAAATGCTATGTTTCAAGCTATGTCGTTTATCGAGTCCGATATAAACGAAGATATAGAAAAAAATATCGCATTAAACAGTATTGATTAAAAAGGATTCTTGTTGTTTGCTTCACTTAAATCGATAGGCGCTTATGTTCCCTCTAAAACCTTGACGAATAAAGAGCTGGAAAAAATAGTCGATACGAGCGACGAATGGATAAGGCAAAGAACAGGAATACAAAACCGCCATATAGCCGAAAAAGATGAAACTACAAGCGACATGGCCTACAAGGCGGCAGAGGTAGCGATACAAAGAAGCGGTATAAAAAAAGAGCAAATAGACGCTATTATATGCGCCACGATAACGCCGGATTTTTTCTGTATGCCCTCGACCGCTTGCGTAGTTGCGGATAAATTGGGCATAAAAAATTCTACGGCATTTGATATATCCGCGGCTTGCAGCGGTTTTGTATATGCTCTTAGTATCGCAAAGGCTTTTATCGAATCGGGGATGAAAAAAAATGTTCTTATTATAGGAGCGGAAAAGTTAAGCGCTATAGTGGATTATACCGATAGAACTACCTGTGTGCTTTTTGGAGACGGCGCGGGAGCGGCGGTAATAAGCGCAGATGATGATAAAAAAAGATCGATTCTCGATGTTCATACATCTTCAGACGGCGCGTATCAGGATTTTTTGATTACTCCCGGCGGCGGAGCCAAGCATCCATGCTCGACGGATGTTATCGAGAAAAATATGCAGTTTTTAAAAATGAAAGGCAATGAAACTTTCAAATTAGCCGTAAATACGCTTACCAAAGATGTAAGAGAGATTTTGAAAAAAAACTCTTTGACAAGCGACGATATAGATTTTTTTATTCCTCATCAGGCAAATTTTCGTATCATAGACGCCGTAGGTAAAAAGTTAAAATTTCCTCATGAAAAAATAGTTTTAACGGTCGCAAAATACGGAAATACATCAGCGGCATCGATTCCGATGGCGATCAACGACTGGTATGAAAAGGGTAAGCTTAAAAACGGCGATTTGATGCTTCTTGATACTTTCGGGGGCGGGCTTACCTGGGGAAGCGCACTAGTAAATTTTAATCAGTCATAAGCCTTCTTGAATAATTTTCCACAAGACCTCTATCTCGATATCCGATAAAAACAGAGTGCTTTTTCGGTTGAAGAGTTTTTCGAGTTTATCGTATTTTATGACCGAACCGTAAAGGCATCTTTTATGAGCGCAGAGATATCCTCTTGTGAGAACAACTTCCTCTTTTATCTCTTCTTCGCACAAAAAACAGATAAAATCGTCATGAAGTCGTCCTTCAAATTCAAGTATTTTAAGATATGACTCTATAGTGCATCTTATCGGGTTTTGTTTGGAAAATTTTTTGTTCATTTCATCAAGGATTTCGATATAAAAAGGATCTACTTCCTCGATCTCTTTTAAATGTTGATAAAAAAGCTTTATAAATTGTTGCCAAATATAAAATTTTCGACTATCCATCATCCATTTATTGCTAAGATGGAGTACATTTCGAAGCATTCCGATCGAAGATTTCGCATTTGTCTGAATCTCGAAATCTATTTTAAAACCGAGATTTATGTTTGCATGCCTCGCGCCGTAAAATCTATAAAGAGTTTTTAATCTTTTTTCTGTTAATAGGGTGACGATTAGATCTTCATCTTTGACTTTTGCGATGTTGAGGATATAGCCTTGCATAGCTTATTTTAGCATAAATTAAACAAAACATTACCCTTGTTTGGATAAAATAAGCAACTTTTTATTAAAGGTTGTTTATGGAATTACTCAAAAGCTTTAAAGACAACTGCGGGTTTGGATTGCTTGCAAATATCAACAATGTTCCCTCTCATCAAAATGTTGAAGACGCGATTACCGCTCTTGAGCGCATGATGCATAGAGGAGCGATCGCGGCAGACGGTAAGAGCGGCGACGGAAGCGGGCTGCTATTTGGTATGCCAAAAGAGTTTATGAAAAAAGTCGCCAAAGAAAAAGGCGTTGATCTACCCAAACTTTTCGGCGTGGGTATGCTCTTTTTGCAGGATGATTCGCAAAAAGAGAAAATAGAAGAGATATGCGTCAAAAACGATCTTAAAGTTCTGCTTTTTAGAGATGTTCCTATAGATACGAATGCGCTCGGACGGCAGGCGCTTGAGACATTGCCGAAAATCGTGCAGCTTTTTTTAGCTCCAAATTCCATCATAGCTACTAAAAGATTCAACGCGCTTTTATATTTGACCAGACGCGAAATAGAGCACGCTTTTAAAGATCAAAGCGAGTTTTATATTCCCTCTTTTTCAACAAGCGTCATTTCGTATAAAGGGCTTGTAATGCCCACTCATATAAAAGAGTTTTACAAAGATTTAAGCGATCGGGATTTTAAAGTCGGTTTCGCGCTTTTTCATCAAAGATTTTCTACAAATACTCTTCCTCAGTGGAGACTCGCTCAACCGTTTAGAACTATCGCCCATAACGGTGAAATAAACTCTATATCCGCGAACAGATTTAACTCCGTCGCAAAAAGCGAGTGGATAAAAAGTAGAGTTTTTTCCGACAAAGAGCTTGAAAAACTTTTTCCCATAACGGATACGAAAGGCAGCGATAGCAGCAGTCTTGACAATATGTTTGAGTTTTTAATAGCAAACGGTATGGATTTTTTCAAAGCGGCTCGCGCGTTGATCCCTTCGCCTTGGCAAAATGCTCCTCATATGGATTCGCACTTAAGAGCTTTTTACGAATATATGAGCACATGTTTTGAAGCTTGGGACGGTCCTGCGGCGGTGAGTTTGACCGACGGCAGATATATCGGATGCGTACTCGATAGAAACGGTTTGAGACCGGCAAAATATGTAATTACAAATGACGATCGTATAATCATCACGAGCGAATACGGCGTTTTAAAGATAGACGAATCCTTGATAATAGAAAGAGGCAGACTTCAAAGCGGCGAGATGATCGGCGTTGATTTGAAATTCGGCAAGATACTAAAAAGTAAAGAGATAGATAACTATTTAAAATCCACAAATCCGTATGCCGATTGGTTAAATCAAAATATGACATATTTGCAGGAGTTTGTGGAACTTCCTTTTAATAAAACCGATTGTTACGAGATTTTCGATCTTGAAAAAAGGCAGAGATTTGCCAATATTACTCAAGAGATCATCGAAATGGTGATAGAACCGATGATGAAAGACGGTAAAGAAAATACCGGCGCTATGGGCGACGACACCCCTCTTGCCGCTTTTAGCGACAGGCAGAGAAATTTCAGTGATTTTTTCAAACAAAAATTTGCCCAAGTTACGAATCCGCCGATAGATCCGATTAGAGAAAAAGTCGTCATGAGTTTAAATACGGGCTTTGGAGAAGTAAGAAATATACTAGATGAAGACCCCGATCACGCGATTCGGCTTAAAGCTATTTCGCCCATTTTGATGGAAGAAAAATATAATGTCCTTTTATCTTTTGGAGACCAAAAGCATCCGCGATTTAAAAAGGATTACAAAAATAGGGTTTTTTCGACGCTCTTTGAAGAAGATTTAAAAGGTTCGCTCCAAAAACTTGTAGATAAAATCGTAAAAAGCGTGAAAGAGGACGGCGTTAGGATTATTATTCTCGACGATAGAGGAGAGGGTGAAAATTTTAAATATATACCGATGCTCATGGTTGTAGGAAGATTAAATAAAGTCTTTTTACAAGAAAAGGTTAGACATTTGACATCGACCATAGCGATCACTTCCGAAGCGATCGATTCACACTCATGCGCCACGCTTATCGCATACGGCGCAAACGCGATTTATCCGTATCTTCTTTTTTCTTCCGTGATGGATTTATGTAAAAAAAGAAAAATCGAGGGGTATGAACAGAAAAATCTTTTCAAAAATGTTCATCATGCGTTGGGCGCCGGACTTTTGAAAATCATGTCTAAAATGGGAATATCTACGATCGCTTCATATAGAAACTCTTCTTTGTTCGATGTTATAGGACTTAGTAAAGAGATAGTCGAAGACTGTTTTTGCGATTCATGGGGGTATATTCCCGGTCTTGGATATGAAGATATAGAAAAGAGGATCGACAGAGACTATAAAAACGCTAAACAGATCGAAGAGAGAAGAAAAATGTTTCCTCTTGAGGTAGGCGGTTTTCATAAATTTATCTTTTCTAACGAGTATCATGATTATTCGCCTATGGTGGTCAATAAATTGCATAAAGCTTGTATATCGGGCAAAGAAGAGGATTTTAACGAATATACTAAAACGGTAAATGAACGCGGACTTAAAATGATTAGAGACTTTTTCGTTTTTAAATCCGATAAAAAAGCCGTTAGTATAGATAAAGTCGAACCGAAAGAGGAGATATTTAAGCGATTTTGCACGGCCGCTATGAGTCTTGGTTCCATCTCTCCGGAAGCTCATGAAGCGATAGCGGAGGCAATGAATAAAATAGGAGCGCAATCAAATTCCGGCGAGGGAGGAGAAGCGGCTTCAAGACTTAAAACCTCAAAAAGATCTAAAATCAAACAGATAGCTTCGGGGCGATTCGGCGTAACGCCCGAATACTTAAGAAGCGCGGAAGAGATACAAATAAAAGTCGCTCAAGGCGCTAAACCCGGGGAGGGAGGACAGCTTCCCGGACATAAAGTCACTCCTCTTATAGCTTCTTTGAGATATACGACGCCGGGAGTTACGCTGATTTCTCCTCCTCCTCATCACGATATTTACTCTATAGAAGATCTCGCGCAGTTGATATTTGATTTGAAGCAGATAAATCCGGACGCTACAATTACGGTCAAACTCGTTTCAACCGCCGGCGTAGGAACCATAGCCGCGGGCGTCGCAAAAGCGTATGCCGATAAAATTATCATATCCGGCGGCGACGGAGGTACGGGAGCGGCGCCTCTTACTTCTATAAAATATGCCGGCAACCCTTGGGAACTCGGACTTAGCGAAGCTCATAACGCCTTGAAATTAAACTCTCTAAGAGAGTTTGTTCATCTCCAAACCGACGGCGGTTTAAAAACGGGACTGGATGTCATAAAAGCGGCAATGCTTGGAGCCGAAAGTTATGCTTTCGGTACCGCCGCTCTTACTATGGTGGGTTGTAGAATCTTAAGAATCTGCCATATGAACAAATGTACCGTCGGCGTCGCTACACAGGACGAGTATCTTAGAGAACACTTTGTGGGCACGGTCGATAGAGTTATAAATTTCTTTACGCTTTTGGCCGAGGATGTGAGAAAAATCATGGCGTCTCTTGGTTATACGAAACTTGAAGATCTCATAGGCAGAAGCGATTTATTGACGCTTAAAGAGGATACTTTTGTTAAAAAGTTTGATTTTAGCGGCGTGCTTCGAAGAGTCGAAGGGGTCGATACCTGCCAAAAAGAGAGTAATGAACCTTTCGATAAAAACGAATATGAAAAAGAGATACTAAAAGAGGTGTATAAAGTTATAGAAAACCCCAAAGATAGTATAGTCGTAACGAAAAAGATAACGAATTTAAACAGAAGCTTCGGTACTCTCATAAGCGGTGAAATCGCAAAATACTATGGAAATGCGGGGCTTCCTGACGGAAGTATTACATTTAAGCTCGAAGGCATAACCGGTCAATCTCTTGGAGCTTTTTTGACCAACGGTATCTCAATTTATGTAAAAGGCGCGGGAAACGACTATGTGGGAAAAGGTATGAACGGCGGTAAAATAGTCATCACTCCTCAAACTCAAAGCGAACAGTTTTCATGCGCGGGAAATACCTGTTTATACGGCGCGACGGGAGGAAAACTTTTTGTCGCCGGAAGTATCGGTGAAAGATTTGCCGTTAGAAACTCGGGAGCTATAGCCGTGGTAGAGGGAACGGGAGATCATGCATGCGAATATATGACCGGCGGAGTCGTCGTCGTTCTTGGAAAAACGGGAATAAATTTTGGAGCGGGAATGACCGGAGGCGTAGCGTTCGTTTACGATGAAGCTCATGAATTTTTCGACAATGTCAATCAGGAACTCGTAAACGCCACTAGAATAGATACCGACGAATCCGATGAAGAGAGGCACTTTATAAAGAAACTTCTTCGAACATATATCAATGAAACGGCGAGTGAAAAAGCGCGGTATATAGTTGAAAATTTCAGGCACACACTAAGAGATTTTTGGATAGTAAGACCCAAAGATATGAAAAAAACACCGTTAAATCCGGACGAGGGGGATTAGAATATGCAAAATTTTACGAATTTGGAGCGAATTGATCCGCAAAAAAGAGGATCTAACGAGCGAAAAAAAGATTTTAAAGAGATATATGAGATTTTCAAACCCCAAGACGCCTCGTCGCAAGCGGATCGATGTGTTCAATGCGGCGATCCTTACTGTCACAACAAATGTCCGCTTCATAACTACATACCTTTTTGGCTAAGATCGATCGCTCTAAAAGATTTGGAAACGGCTTTTGGACTCTCAAATGAAACAAATCCGTTTCCCGAGATCACGGGAAGAATTTGTCCTCATGATAGATTGTGCGAAGGAGATTGTACGCTCGAACAAGACGGATACTCGGCCGTAACGATCGGTTCGATTGAGACATTTATAAGCGAAAACGGTTTTAAAAAGGGATTTAAACCTCGGTTTGCAAAAAAATTCACCGATAAAAAAGTAGCGATCGTGGGTTCCGGACCCGCGGGTTTTTCGGCGGCTACCTATTTGATGAGGTCGGGGATAAATGTTGAAATGTTTGAAAAAGCAAATCGCCCCGGCGGTTTGTTGACTTACGGTATTCCTAACTTTAAACTGGAAAAGGAGGTTGTATTTCGGCGATTTAAATTTTTACAAGACGCGGGAATGAAACTTTTTTTAAATGTTGAAGTAGGAAAAGATATAGATTTTAAAGAATTGATGGAAAATTATGACGCCGTCTTTATAGGAATAGGAGCCGAAAAATCAAAAAAAGCCAATCTCGCGGGTGAAAACGCGGAGGGTGTTTTTATGGCTATAGATTTTTTGCGAAATATTCAGCAAAAGCATTTTAATGAAGTTTATGATCATAAGTATAATGTTGAAGGGAAAAATGTAATCGTTATAGGCGGCGGCGATACGGCTATGGATTGTATAAGAACTTCTTTAAGAGAGGGAGCAAAAAGCGTCAAATGTCTTTATCGCCGCGATGTCGTAAATATGCCGGGAAGCAAAAAAGAGTTTAAAAACGCGAAAGAGGAGGGCGCCGAGTTTACATTTTGCGCCTCTCCCAAAGAGATTCTTTTAAATGAAAAATCTCAAGTTATCGGGGTTGAGATGTTAAAAACCCAGCTTACTCAAAAAGATGAAAGCGGCAGACAAAGAGTTGTCGTAGTGGATAAAAGCGAATTTCGAGTCGATTGCGATATAGTTATATTCGCGCTCGGTTTTGATATACACAAACCGAATTTCTTATCGGAAAACGGCATTGAAACGAATAAATGGGGCGAAATCGTCGCCGACGAGGGGATGGAGTGCACTAAATCTTTCGTTTTTACCGGAGGAGATTGTTTTAGAGGAAGCGATCTTGTCGTTACCGCGGCGCAAGACGGTAAAATAGCGGCCGAGACAATTATAAAAAAATTGTTAAATTCGTCAAAGGTCAAATTATAGCGGCGACTATCGATAGTTTTGTAAATGCCGCCGTTAGTGCGAACAGAGAAATTTCAAAACTTCTTGAAAAAAGAGATATAGACTCTTTGTCGGTAACTTTGCAAAAAGGCGAAGGCGGCGATACGACTTGCGTCATAGATAAAACGGCGGAAGACATTTTTGTACAAAAGCTTAGCTCATTTGGAAAAATCTACTCCGAAGAGAGCGGAGTCATCGGCGAGGGAAAATATAATATCACGCTTGATCCTCTTGACGGCAGCGATAATTTTCTTTCGAATTTTCCATATTTCGGAACATCGGTGGCGCTTGAAGACGACTTTGGCGTAAAAGCCGCGGTTATCGCAAATCTTGCCGACGATACCGTAGTCGTCAAAACTAAAGAGAGATTTTGTAGATCCTCTTTAATGAAACCCGATTTTAAAGATATAGTAAAAAATCCAAACTCCAAAGTCGGAATATTTGAAAGAGCGTATCTCTCAAAAACATATGCCGACAAACTTAAAGCCGCCAAGATTAAATATCGAATTCCCGGAGCCGTCGCTTTGTCTTTATCTTTGGCTCATGAAGTCTCTTTTGTCATTTTAGAAGGCGATTTAAGAGTCTTTGATGTAAAGGCGGGGCTTTATATGTGTGAAGAGTTGTATCAGCATAAAACAAACGATTTAACGATAATATGCCAACAAGAAAATATATTAAATAGATTAAAGCAAATACTCTTAGAGGATAGATAATGAATTTTGGTGATATTTTCAAAAATTTTAGAAAACAGCAGCCCTCTCGCGACGAAGCTCCAAGCCACTGGATAAAGTGTCCCAAATGCAACTCTCTTATGTATTATAAAGAGGTGGAAAATCTTTTTCAGGTTTGTCCAAAATGCAAATATCATATGAGAATCAATCAGCAAAAAAGAATAGAGCTCTTAGCGGATAAAGGAACTTTCAAAGAGTACGACGGCGATCTAATGCCCGTAGATCCTCTAGGTTTCGTGGATAAAAAATCGTATAAAAAAAGAGTTTTTGAGAGTGAAAAGAAAACAGGCAAAAAATCTTCGGTAGTATCGGGCGAATGTACGATAGGGGGCATGCCCGTTCAGCTTGTCGTATTTGACTTCTCTTTTATGGGAGGAAGCTTGGGATCTGTCGAGGGGGAAAAGATTGTCCGCGCGGTACATAGAGCTATCGAGAAAATGCATGCGGTCGTTATCGTAAGCGCAAGCGGCGGGGCAAGGATGCAAGAGAGTACATTTTCGCTTCTTCAAATGTCGAAAACTTCCGCCGCGTTGAAAAAACTTTCCAAAGAAAAGCTGCCTTATATATCCGTGCTTACCGATCCGACTATGGGCGGCGTAAGCGCGTCGTTTGCGATGCTTGGAGATGTTATACTCGCAGAACCCGGCGCGCTTATCGGTTTCGCGGGGCAAAGAGTTATAAAGCAAACCATCGGCGCCGAACTGCCAGAAGGTTTTCAAAGATCGGAATTTTTGCTCGAACATGGATTTTTGGATATGATAGTTCAAAGGGCGAAAATGAAGCAGACGATAGCCGATTTGCTCTATTATTTTGGAGAAAACCTTGCGAAAGTAAACGGTACCCGTCATTTAAATAGACGAAAAGAAGATAGAATCAAGATAGATCATAACAGCTCAGATGCGACATGAAATTTACGCTCTTTTCGATTTTGAGCTAAATCGAAAAAAAGGGTATTGTCTTGAAAAATTTTTAGAACTTCCAAAAGTACGCAAAGCGACGATACTTCAGTACAGAGATAAAATAAATCCGCTTGATGTTAAACTTAAGAACGCATTATATTTTAAAAAATTTTTTAAAGGAAAAGTACTCGCGAACGACGATTTGCGAGTCGCGCTTGAAGTTGACGGACTACATGTGGGGCAAGAGGATTTGTTACGATATGAAACAGATGCTTTAAAATCGGTCAAGTGGTTAAAAAATGAGTTAAAAGACAAAATTTTAGGACTCTCTACACATAATATACGAGAGATAGAAGTCGCGAATACTCTTCCTTTGAACTATATAGGACTAGGCGCGTACAGAGATACTTCCACCAAGAGCGTTAACAATATTTTAGGCGAGAGTTTAAGCGCATTGGCAAAGCGCTCAAAGCACGCCGTAGCCGCGATCGGAGGCGTTAAAAGCGGTGATAAAATAGATCATGTCGCCTATCTGGTTTTGGGGTCGGATTTGTATGAAAATTGATCTTTATACGATAGAAAAAAGCGTTCAGGACGAATACTCTTTGATATGTAAAAATTATGCGAAAATGATTTCAAAATATGCAAAATTTAAAGAGCATAATATTTTCAACAAAAAAATTTCTTCAGCTCAAAATTTTAATCCTCAAAGTGCGAAACACGCCTATGGCACGGCTTTTGAGCCGTTTATGAAGGGTTTTAATATCTTTCTTCATCCTGAAGGGAAATTATTAGATAGTTTTGATTTTTATAAAACTTTTGATATAAATACAAACTTAAATTTCTTTATAGCGGGAGCTTACGGTTTTGAAGATAAATTTTTAACCAAAAGCGATCTTGTTATAAGTTTGAGTAAATTGACATTTAGTCATAAAATTGCAAAAGTCGTTTTGTATGAACAGATTTACAGGGGATTGACTATTTTACATGGTCATCCTTATCACAAATAGACAAAAACGGCGTATCAAAGGAGAGCGGATGACCGATAAAGAGCTTGAAGAATTCAAAACCATACTCGAAAATAGAAAAGAGCAGATTCAAAAAACTATCCAAGATAGCGAAAAAGAGATCCAGGAGTTAAAACGAGCGGATGCGAGCGATGAAGCCGACTATGCGACGATCAGCACCGATAGCGAAATCGAAAGAACTCTCAGCGCAAAGCTTCAGCAGGAGTTAAAAGAGATTGATTACGCGCTTTTTAAGATAAGCAATAAGACATACGGTATCTGTGAAATGTGCGAAGAGCCCATAGGTATAGCGAGATTGAAAGTCAAACCACAGGCGAAATATTGTATAGTATGCAGAGAGATAGTAGAAAAATCTGCATAAAGGACAAAAATCATGGGCTTGAGAAAGTTTATAGTTTTGGGAGCCATGCTTATAATCGCCATGGGAGTGGCGATCTATACTTATACCGGCGAGTATTACAGCTTTCCGATCGCCGGTATAAACATCAACCTTCCCATAGCGGTTTGGGTTTTGATTCCCGCGGTCATACTCTATATCGTGACGATAATTCATCTTATTTTCTACGGAACCGTTAATTTCGCAAAGCTAAGAGCCATAAAGGGAGATAGCGAAAGATTTGTAGAAAACGCGAAAAGAGCGCTTCTTGGAAAAAAAGTAAACGGCGACGAATATAAAAGCGAAGTTTTTAAACTACCCGGAATGATACTTCCTTTGCTGAACATCGATCCTAAAAGATCGCTTCACCATAGAGTTTATGATGACGGAATTCAAGATATCCTCGAAGCCAAACAGAGAATAAAAGAGGGTGAAGTAGTCGATCTTTCAAAATTTAATCTTTTGCCGGATAACGCTCTTGTACTTCAAAACTCTCTTAACGCGCTTATAAAAGACAAAACTTACGCAACGACGATACTAAAAAAATGCGAAGATAAAAAGCTATGTCAAAAAGCTCATCGCGCACTCGCGACTTACGCGTCTCTTGATGAGATTAAAAAGTACAAGGTCGAGCCGACTAAAGAGCTGTTTTATACTTTGATCGATAGAATCGGCGCCAAAGAGAACTCTATAGATATGAGCGATGAAGATATTATCGATTTCGTCAAAGATCTTGATTTTTCAAAAGAGGATTATATAGATCTCGCGAAAAGACTAAAAAGTAAACTCAATCCCGATAGATTAATACTTCTTTTTGAAAAGCTCGCTCATCAATTTCCTCAAGATGCCGGAGACGGTTATCTTTATGTGCTTTTTGAGCTTCAGATGGTTGACAATGCCAGAGAGTATCTTGAAAACTCAAGCGAAGAAGAGTATCCGGTATTTAAATATCTGCTTTTTTTGAAAGATAGCGGAAAAAATTTCGATACCGATCTCTTTTTTAAATAAACGGGCGTGAAAGATCCGATAGACTTTTCTAAAAAAGATCTTTTGGCGCTCGCGCCGCTTGCCGGTTATACCGATCTTCCTTTTAGAAGCGTTGTTAAAAAATTCGGAGTCGATTTAACTTATAGTGAAATGATCAGTGCAAACGCCCTGATACACCATAGTAAAAAAACATTTAAAATGATTGAAAAATCTCCTCTCGAATCGCCTTATATAGTGCAAATCGCTACAGGAGATACGGAAGTTGCCAAAAGAGCCGTTTTGATTTTAAACGAAGTCGAGGGAATTGACGGAATCGACTTAAACTGCGGTTGTCCCGTACCCAAAGTCGTATCTCAAAATTCCGGCTCATCTTTACTTAAAGATTTAGATCAAGCGGCAAGAGTGATAGAAACGATAAAAAAATATTCAAATAAAAAATATACATCGGTAAAAACGAGAGTCGGATTCGATGAAAAGATACCCGAAAAGATCGCAAATACCATTGATAGCGCCTGCGCTGATTTTATGAGCGTTCATGGGCGAACCAGAGCCGGAAAATATAAAGCGCCCGTCGATTACGAATCTATAAAAATCGCAAAAGAGAGCGTGAAAATCCCGGTTATCGCAAACGGAGACATTACGACATATCAAAAAGTAAAAGAGGTAAGAGAGATCACCGGATGCGACGGAGTTATGATCGGAAGAGCGGCGGTGGGTAATCCTTGGATTTTTTATCAAATCAAAAACGATCTCGAAAATGTCGGTAAAGAAAAGATCGCTCAAATCGTGCTTGAGCATTATGACGCCATGCTTGAGTTTTATCCAATCAAGGGAGCGGCTATTTTTAGAAAACATCTTCATTTGTACTCAAAAAATTTCCCAAACGCTTCACAATTTCGAGATATGATAAACAGAGTCGAAGATCCGGATGTTATCAGAGAGATGATATTCAAATTTTTTAGCAAATAATGGTATAATCATTACTTATCACCGCATCAAAAAATAAGTATATTCATTGGCACGGTGATATTTATCAAACGAGAGGGGAAAAGATGTTATTGGATGACGACGATTTGTTTGGAGGTAGTCCTGATAAAAAATATTTCGATATTATTTTCAACGCAAATAGAAACCTTGTCGAGGAGGAACTCTCTTCAAATTTGGAAAAATTAGCGGCGTTTGAGCTTCTTTTTGAAGATATGATGGGCGAAAATAAAGATATATTGCAAATAGTGCAAAACTATATATGGGAAAATCAAGATAAAATCAAGAAAAAGCAGACGGATCTTTATATAGAAGGGATGGGAAATATCTTGACAAAAAATGAGTAAAATCGTTTTTTTCGTTTTATTTTTTTCTCTATTTTTATACAGCAAAAGCGTAGATATCGGTTTTTCTCATACTTTTTCTCTGAAAAAAGATCAAATTGCCGAGATTGTAGTTATAAAAGATACGCCAAAAACCTTTCCCAAAGAGGGGGAGTTGAAATTTAGATGGACTCTTTTTCAAAACGAAAGAGTCGTTTTGCTCATAGACTACGAGGGGTTTCAAAGTCAGTATATACTTCAAAAGAGATACGGGCTAAATAGTATAAGAATCTATGTAAGCGGAGATTATAAAAAATCCGCTTTGCGGGACTTTCTCATTTTGAGATTCGTATCGTTTGACGATAAAAGAGGGATAGTAAAGCTTGATATGGAATATGTCGATCTTTCAAAAAGATTTGAGATAAAAATCTTAAGACCAAAAAAGTAAGGGCAATTAATGATAAAAGAAGTTGAATCGCTTATGCATAAATATATAGCCGGCGTCGATCCGTTTGCTCTAAAGCTTTATGAAAATATCTCTTGCGGCAAGAGGCTTCGGGCGAAACTTATATTGAAAATCGCTTCGGATTCAAAAGAGGCGGTCAAACTCGCTGCCGTTGTCGAGATGATACACGCGGCAAGCCTTCTTCATGACGATGTGATCGACGAAGCCGTCACTAGAAGAGGAACCCCGTCCATAAACGCGACGCACGATAGCAAAACCGCCGTAATGCTCGGTGATATTTTGTATTCGAAAGCTTTTTACGAGTTGAGTTATTTTTCTTCTTTTATAGTTCAAAAGATTTCCGATGCCGTTACCAAACTCTCGGTAGGCGAACTTTTGGATGTTACTTATTCAAATTCGTTGCAGCTTGACGAAGATAAATATTTTGACATGATATATAAAAAAACGGCCGTATTGATCGAAGCTACCGCTTCAAGCGCCGCTTTGTTAGCGGGTAAAAATATTCACGCTTACGGCGTTTATGGAAAAAATCTAGGATTGGCGTTTCAGATTATAGACGATGTGCTTGATATAACATCCGATAGTCAAAAACTAGGAAAGCCCGCGCTCGCGGATTTTAAAGAGGGAAAAACCACTCTGCCTTATATCTATCTTTATAAAAGTCTCAACGAGAGCGATAAAGAAATACTTTTAAAACTATATAAAAAAGAGTTGGATAATGATGAGAAAAAGTGGATAAAATCGAAAATGCAAGAGAGCGGAGCGATTTTAAAATCGATTGAACTTGCCCGCAAACTCGGATATGAAGCGCTTGAGGCGATCGAGGAAGACAAAAGTCTTGATTTGGAAAAAGTTATCAAAGAGATGATAGAAAGAGAGTTTTGATGCGTTATATTATTGCCAGTTTTACTCACAAAAATACCGTTATTGAGACCAGAGAAAAGCTGTCGTTTGCGAATTTGGATCTTAGAAAAGAGCTGTATGACGCGCTTATAGCGATTGACGAAGTGCATGAGGCTTTGGTTATTTCTACCTGCAATAGAGTAGAGATTTTACTTAGCGCGAAAGATTTGAAAAATCTTGAAGAGAAAATCATGAAATCTCTTTCAAATCTAACCGGAGTGCCTTTGGAAGAGTTGGAGGGAAAAGGTGAAATATATATCGACGCTCAGGCGATTTATCATATTTTCAGCGTCGTCTCTTCACTGGATAGTTTGGTTTTGGGCGAAACGCAGATAGTGGGACAAGTTAAAGACGCGTTTAGCTTTTCTTATGAAAACGGATACAGCGGACAAAAGATAGCCAGGGTTATGCATAACGCGTTTAGATGCTCCGCAACCGTAAGAACGGTTACCGATATCTCTAAAAATCCTATTTCGGTAGCGAGTGTCGCCGTAGCAAAGGCAAAAGAGATATTTGGCGGAAATCTCGGCGGATATACGGCGGTAGTCGTAGGCGCGGGCGAAATGGGAGAACTTGCAGCCAAACATCTCGCAAACGCGGGGGCAAACATAATTTTCGTAAACAGGGATCTTGAAAAAGCTCATGAGGTAGCGAAAAAACTGGATCAGGTAACGGTAACGATAGAACCTTTTTCGGAACTTGAAAAACTTGTCAATCATTATCGTCTGCTTTTTTCCGCAACCGGCGCTTCTCATCCCGTAATTACTAAAGATATGGTTGAAAATGTTTCGTTTGAAAGACACTGGTTCGATATCGCCATTCCAAGAGATATAGAGGAGTGCGCGTGTGAAAATCTCACGATTTACGCAGTAGATGATCTAAGGTCTATCATGCAGCAAAATCTCCAACAAAGAGAACATAATGCACAAAAAGCCTATAATATAGTCGCGGAATTTACGGAAAATTTTTTCAAGTGGCTTCAGACTTTGTCTGTCGATCCAATGATTAAAGAGATTAGAGATATGGCGAAATCCTGCAGCCATAAAGAGTTGCAAAGAGCTATAAAAAAAGGTTATATTCCAAAAGAGTATGAAAAGCAGATAGAAAAGATTATTCATCAGGCGTTTAACAGCTTTTTGCATAAACCGACAAGCGTGCTTAAAAATATAGCCGAACAGCCGCAGGCCGATACGGTTGTACAGTCTATCCAGCTTTTTTTCGGACTAAATACAGCGCAGAGAAAAGCGCTTGATACATATAAATGCGATTATCAGATACAAAAAGATTTACATAAAAAGGATAAGTAGTGAAATTAAGCGAGCTTTTTGCACCTACTCTTAAAAATGCGCCCAAAGACGCGGTGCTTGCGAGTCATATATATCTTTTAAGAGGCGGATTTATTTCGCAGGTTGGAAGCGGAATATATAATTTTTTGCCTCTTGGCAAGATAGTGTTGGAAAAAATAAAAAATATCGTAAAAGAGGAGTTGGACAATGCGGGTTGCCAGGAAGTGCAGCTCGGTTTTGTTACCCCCTCCGCGCTTTGGAAAGAGAGTAATCGATATGAAAAATTCGGCAAAGAGCTTTTAAGGTTTAAAGATCGTAAAAATAATGAATATATACTGGGTCCAACGCATGAAGAGGCGATGGTAGATCTTGTAAGAGGACGAGTAAAAAGCTATAAACAACTTCCGTTGAATCTCTATCAAATCAATACGAAGTTCAGAGATGAAGCCAGACCGAGATACGGACTTTTAAGAGGGCGGGAATTTTTGATGAAAGACGGCTACAGTTTTCATGATAGTATCGAGGATATGCAAAGAGAGTATGAGCATATGCAAAAGACATATTCTAAAATTTTTGACAGATTGGGGCTTAAATATAGAATAGTCGAAGCCGACAGCGGCGCGATAGGTGGAAGCGGATCAAAAGAGTTTATGGCGTTGGCAAATAGCGGCGAAGATGATATCGTGATTTGCCGAAATTGCGATTATAGCGCAAATATAGAAGCCGCGAAGAGAGTCAAAAAGGGATCTGTTGACGACGAGGTCGAAATGAGAGAAGGAGAGTTTTATACTCCGGGAGTAAAAAATATAAAAGAGCTTGCCGAGTTTTTTAGAATCGACCCCTATTATCTCGTAAAAGCGGTGGTAAAAAAAGCCGATTTTGGTGATAAAAAAGAGCTTGTAGCCTTTTTTGTAAGAGGAAGCGATACGCTTGAAGAGACCAAAGCGCTCAACTGTTGCGGCGCGCTCGAGTTTGAGGAAGTAAGTGACGAAGAGTTGCAAAAAGAGGGAATCGCGGCGGGATTCATAGGACCTCAAAACTTGGGTATAAAATGTTTTGTTGACAAAGAGTTGGAGAACGAAAATCTGTTAATATGCGGAGCGAACAAAGAGGACTACCATTTTGTAGGATTTTCCTTTAGAGGCAGGAAGTTTGATTATGTCGATCT
>JALWKJ010000013.1 GCA_027081495.1 Campylobacterales bacterium
AATCTCGGCAAAGAAGATATGGTTAAAATTTTGAGCGAGCCGAAAAATTCGATAGTAAAACAGTATAAAAAACTTTTTGCAATTGACGATGTAGTGTTAACATTTGAAGATGAAGCGCTTTATGCTATCGCCGAGTTGGCTTTGAAGCGAAAAACCGGAGCTAGAGGACTTAGAACGATCATGGAAGAGATCATGATCGATATTATGTACGAGCTTCCGGAACTTGCGGGGTATGAAGTGATTATCACTAAAGGTGTTATAAATAAAGAGGCGAAGCCGATTTATAAGAAACCACAAAAAAAGAGTGCATAATGCTATTGAGTAAGATTTTGGGGCTGTTTTCCAACGACTTGAGTATAGATCTTGGAACCGCTAATACTATTGTTTTGGTAAAAGGCAAAGGAATAGTTATAAACGAACCTTCCGTCGTTGCGGTACAGGTTAGCAAAAGCGGTAAGAAAAAACTTTTGGCTGTCGGAAAAGAAGCGAAAGAGATGCTTGGTAAAACTCCCGGAGGCATAGAAGCCATTCGACCTTTAAAAGAGGGCGTAATAGCCGACTTTGAAGTTACGGAGAGAATGATCAAGTATTTTATCCAAAAATCTCACTCAAGAAACAGTTTTATTCGTCCCAGAGTTCTTATCTGTATCCCTTACGGTTTGACGCAGGTTGAGAGAAAAGCGGTTAAAGAGTCCGCTATGAACGCGGGCGCTAGAGATGTCATACTTGTGGAAGAGCCAAAAGCCGCGGCCATAGGCGCGGGACTTCCCATCCAGGATCCAAAAGGCAATATGGTTGTCGATATAGGCGGCGGCACTACCGAGATAGGCGTTATTTCGTTAGGGGGGCTTGTTCGAAGCAAATCCATCCGCGTCGGAGGAGATAAATTCGATACGGCGATAGTCGATTATGTGAAAAAGAAGTTCAATCTTCTTATCGGCGAAAGAACGGCCGAAGAGATAAAGATAGAAATAGGCACGGCGGTAGTGCCCGAAAAAGAGATGAAGATGTCCGTAAAAGGCAGAGATCAAGTAACAGGACTTTTAAAAAAGATCGAAATAAGCTCAAAAGAGATAAGAGAGGCTATAGCCGAACCTCTACGCGAAATCGCTTCCGCCGTAAAAGAGATACTTGAGGTCATGCCCCCTGATCTTGCCGGGGACATTGTTGAAAACGGTATCGTGCTTACTGGCGGCGGATCGCTTATTAGAGGGCTTGACAGCTATTTGAGTAAAATCGTAAAACTTCCGGTTTTTGTTTCCGAAGAGCCGCTTTTGGCGGTTGCGAAGGGTACCGGACGAATGCTTGAGGAGATAGAGCTCTTACAGACTATGTCGCTATATGAATAGAAAAAAAGCTTCCATTTTTCTGATCGCGGGAGTTTTACTCTTCGTGTCGGTCAATTATTCCTCTTTTATAAGAGAAAAATTTATCGTTATCTCGTTATCTATTAAATCGGCTATCGTTAATTTTACCGATAGCGTGTCTAAACAATACAACTCGTTTTTCGATCAAAAAGAGAAAATATTAAAACTTCAAAAAGAGCTTGACGAGTGTAAAAACAACTCTCTTTTGTCAACCGCGTTTGCTTCAAAACTAAATCATTTTTTACAAGAGAGTAAATTACAAAAATATGATCCCGATCTACATCTCGTAAGGGCTATCTCTTATGTAAAGCTCGGCGATTTTTCAAAGATGTGGATCGATTTTCCGAAGTTTGATCCATCTTTGGTTT
>JALWKJ010000014.1 GCA_027081495.1 Campylobacterales bacterium
TGGTTTTATCTTTTGAAGAATCTTGGTTTTTAAAAGCGCCCTTTCCGTTTTGTCAAAATGCGCCTCGCTTATGAGATCGCAGCGAATATATATCTTTTTATCTCTTCTGTTGTGGGAGATATATATTTTTTCAAGAATCACTCTTTTACTATTTATAATAAAACTGTTTTTCTCCAAAGCCTCTTTTATTCTGGCGTCTTTGACCATCATGGAAAAAGAGAAATAAAGAGGTACGGATATAAGCAAAACGATTCCCAAAGATATCAAAAGACCGTTTTTGGCTCTTTTAACCGGAGAAAAACCGAGCACCATAAAAGTCAAAGCCGCCGCAAACGCGATTCCGGCGAAGTTTGTCAAAAAAAGCAGACTCGCATTCATAAAAACGGACCAATCGCCCCACCCTATGCCGATTCCGGCGGTCGAAAGCGGAGGAACCAACGCGACCGCGATAGAAACGCCGGCAAGCGAGCCTATTATTTTTTTATTGTTTTTCGCATACGCCGCGGCGATACCCGATACGATAGCGACTATCAAATCCAGAAGCGAAGGGTGAAGGCGTCCGGCGATTTCGGGAGTGATATTTTCAAAAGGAAGAAGCAAAGCCAACAAAGACGATGCGCAAAGAACCAAAGCGACCCCGGCTATCACGCTCTTTAGCCCATGAGTAAACAAATCCATGTCAAATCTCAAAAGCCCCATAGAAAACGAAACGATCGGCTGCATCAAGGGAGCCAAAAGCATAGCGCCGATGATAACCGAAGCGGAATTTAAAAAAAGTCCCACGGTCGCCAAAATCGTACTTAATATCATAAGCGTTATAAAAGTGGAGTTTGCCCTAGCCTCTTCTCTTAGAGCGGTAAAGAGTTCTTGATACTGTTTATTGTCCGCATGAGTAAAAAAAGGTATATGTCTGCTTTTTGAGTACTCCAAAGCGTCTTTACTAACGGGAAGAGAACCTAACTTTACGACCTCTTTTTCGTCGCTTTGGCGAAAATTTTCCTTTTGCCAAAACTCTTCGCTCGCGCAAAGTTTCACCGCTTTTTTATGAACATCGAAAACTACGGGCGTTTGGGTATAAAGCTCGGCATCGATCTGTACGGATAAAGGAGGTTTGCTCTCGATCTCCAGCCTCTCGCTCAAAACTACTCCCGCGGCTTTGGGCAGGTTTTTCGTGCGTTTAAAAATCGCTTTGTATAGATATTCCAGATACTCTACGACCGAAGAGGGCGATATCAAAAGAGCTACGACTTTTCCGTTACTAACGGACATAAACTCTTCTATTAGATTCGAAGCGAAAGAGTGATTGTCATGCTCTAAAATCACGATACCGGTTAAGGCGGTATTGATCTCCTGCTCTTTATGGGTTTTTATCGTTACTTGCGCTTTTTTAAGTCTGGTTATCTTTTTAAATCCCTGAAAAAGAGCTTTAAGTTTATTTGATCGTCCCTCTTTTAAGACGCTGCTGCTAAGGCTTCCATGCGGGGGAGCTTCGCCGATCAGCGCTCCCCATAGAACTATTTTATCTTGACAATAGATAAGATCAACGGGCTTTATTTCGCCTCTTAAGGCTACTTTCAAAGCCTTGATCGGATCTTTTGGTATCTCAAATGTCTGTCTTAAAAACTCCTGTTCGGCTCTAGCGATCAGCGCTATACTAAATCCGTAAACAAAAGACTCTTCAAATATCCGCTTGATCTCCTCTTTAGTTCCATATACGATGACTTTATCCTCTTGCGTCGCCTCTTTGGCGCGCAAAAAATCGTTTATATTTATAAAAATTAGATTAGCGGCGAACTCGGAGTGTTTAAAATGAATATTTATCTCTTCATCAAAATCGCAACCGTAAACAAGGTAGTTTTTAGACATTTTCCCCCTTTAAAAAATCGGACTTTTTAAAATCATGTCTTTTAAAAGGCTCGATCGGTTATAGCGATATTATAGCGATAATTGTATCAAAATATGAGTGATAAGAGATAATGATCTCCCGACTTTAGGTTTTGTTGTGAAGCAAAGCCGGGATTTTTATTATTTACAGCAACAAAATGTCTGTTTTACCGTTACCTTTTTGTACTTCGTCGTACATTTTTTTACGCTTTTATAGCAGACTATATTTCCGCATGCGTCATAAACAGGTTCGCATACGACCTTACATGATTTATACGGAACGCATTTTGTTATAGTTTTAACGCATTTTGTCGGTTGACAACAACAATCCGCGCTAGCGCTCACACCGACCGTCAAAGCTACAGCGACCAATACTATTTTTAGACTTCTCATCTTTACCTCCTTGAAAATCTATATTCCGATAATATCATTTCAAGGCTGAATAAGGTAATAAATATTTGACATAATAGCGGTTATTAAAAATTTCGGTAAATATTTTTAATAGATAGTAAAATAATACAACATACTAACGCATTTTTATTTCAAATGGGATATCTTTAAAAAAAACACTTTTATAATCTATTACGACTCATCTTTTAAGCAGTATATATACAAAGACGATTCCTCCGATCAAAGAGGTGACTATTCCGACGGGAACTTCCGATACCGAGGGCAAAACCCTGGCCACACCGTCGCAAAAAAGCAAAAATACTCCCCCGCTTATAAATGTAGGCATCAAAATCTCGTCTATGCTTTTTTTCATTATTTTTTTTACCATATGAGGCACGACAAGCCCTACAAAACCGATAGGTCCCGTTATACTGACTAAAATCCCGATACTAAAAGAGATCGCTATGAACAATGTCATGATCTTTTTTTCGACATCGACTCCTTTTAAAAAGGCAAAATCGTAAGATATGCTTATCTGTTTTAAAAAATCGCGAAAATAAAACGAAACAAAAAGCAGTAAAATAGTTCCTAAAAACACCAAAAAAAGATCGAAATATCCGACTGTCAGCAGTGATCCCATCGTGTAGCGCATGATTTGATAACTCTCTTCAAAACCGCTTAAATAGTAAAAAATAAGCAAAACCGCCGAATACAAAAAAGATAAAGCTATCCCCACGAGTATAAGTCTATTTGTCGATCTGTCAATGAATCTTTTTGAGATAAAATATATTAAAAAAAGAGTAAATTGCGCCCCGATAAACGAAAAAATCGTAATAAAAGAGACTCCAAATATCTCGCCGGCGCTAAGTCCCGTCAAGATAACGACGCTAGCCCCGAGAGTAGCGCCGCCCGAGATACCGAGCGTAAAAGGCGTGGTAAGATCGTTTCTAAAAATACTTTGAAACAAAAGCCCGCTAAGCGAGAGTATCGCGCCGCTTAAAAACGCGAGCAAAACGCGAGGAAATCTAACTTGAGTCAATATTTTAAAATCCACGCTCGATGGATCGAAAACTCTATTTAAATCCAACTCCACTTTACCGACGGACAAAGATATAAACAAAACCGCCAAAAACAGTAAAAACCAAAACGCTCTCAAAGTTCCATCACCACAAAATCATCTTTTTTGACAACGCTTTTTCCAAAAAGTCTCAAGAGGTTCTCTTTTTCGAAAAAATCGTCGCAATTTTCATAAAACTCGCCCCGAGAATCTTTTATAAACAATATGGAATAACCGAGTTTGTACGCAAAATGAAGATTGTGAGTTATGACGATCTTTTGTAAAAGCAGATCGCTTTTTAACATTTCAAACACTCTTTTTACCCTTTTGGGATCGAGATTGGATACCGGTTCGTCAAATATCGTTATATCGGCGTTATGGGCGATTGAAGAAGCCAAAAGCAGCATTTGAGCTTCCCCGCTGCTTAAATCTTTGCAAAATTCGCCGTCTCTTTTGTCAAATCCGCTCAAGGCGACGGCGGATTTGAGATCTCCTTTTACCAAACTTAGGCGAAGAAACTCTTTTACTCTTAAAAATTCATCATAAACTTCGAGCTTCGCGGGTATATAGTTTAGTTTCATAGCTCTTTTTTCGAAACTTAAATTTTCAAGATACAAATCATCTATAAAAACCGTTTTTTTCGTTTTATAAAGTCCGCATACGATCTTTGCCAAAGTACTCTTTCCCGCTCCGTTTTCTCCCAAGATTGTCATGTTTTGATTTCTCTTTAGAGAAAAAGAGATATTTTTTAAAACCGTTTTGTTTTTGAAACTAAAACTTTTTAAAGCGACTTTTAGCATTTTCTAAAATCTTTTTAAAATCTTTTATAAAAAAGACGACTCTTTGGCTGGGCATAGAGGCGTATTTTTTTTCATTTATGTAAATCGTGCCGAACTTCGAAGCGTTTATAGGAAGCTCTCGCCATTTAGCAAAAAGTCTTTTCCTCTCTTTATCGCTTTTTTTCTTGGAAGAGAGAATATAAACGATATCCGCGTTTGTAGCAACTAAACCCTCAAACGACAAAACGGGCTGTCTTTCGCTTTTTGACAAAAATGCGTTTAAATTACCCGAAGCTTTTATGATATCCGAAAGATAGAGATTGTTTCCGGCGATAAAAATTTCACCGCCAAGATCGTAATAGTCGCCAAATACGATCAAAATCTTTTTATTTTCGACTATGTTTTTAAGCTCTAAAAGCTTTGAATCTATTTCAAAGAGTATCTCTTTTGCCTTTTTCTCTTTATGAAGCATAAGCGAAATATCCCAAATCGCCTTTTTGATATCATCTAACGAGGAGAGTCTGACGAATTTCGTTTTTATGCCTAGTTTTTGAAGTTTTTGTTTAAGAAAAAGAGAGTTTTTTTGCATCAAAACCAAAGTCGGTCTGTAAGATAGAATTTTCTCAAATGAGATAGAAAAATAGTTGCCGACTTTCGGCTTTTTTTTCGCCTCTTTGGGATAAGTCGTATATGCCGTATTCGCGACTATCTCATCCCCCGCCCCAAGAGCGTAAACTATCTCGTTGATAGCGGGAGATAAAACGATTATTCTCTCCCTCGCCTCTATTTGCGCCGCAAATATCAAAAAGAGCGTTAAAAAAAGTATTTTCACCTATATTTACTTCAATTTGTATCTAAATCCAAGATACAAAGCTCTTTTTGAAGTCGAATAGCCGCTTATCTCTTGATATTTTTTATTTAAAAGGTTATCTATTTTGGCATATAAAGAGAGCTTTTTTTTCAACTCGTAATCCGCGTTAAAATTTAAAACCACAAATGACGGATCGTCTTTATCTGGATTGGCGTCATATTGAGATTTTTTTCTTTTTCCAAGATACTTCGCGAGTAATCCCAGATGCAAATTCTCATCGGCGTAATAGTCGATCGCCATATTTGCGCTGTTTTTAGCTCTGCGAGGCAATCTTTTTTTATCTTTGTCTTTCGCATCGAGGTATGTGTAGTTAAACGAGTAAGCGAGATTAATCGCCTCGATGTTATTTTTGTATGAAAATTCCACGCCTTTTAATTTGCTTTTACCCGCGATATTCGCATACTTTGAAACGGCTAAATCATAATCGATCATATCATCCACGCTATTGTCAAAATATGTAATCTGCGCTCCTTTATAATTTAGCGACAGATCCCAGCCTTTTGTTTTTTCGGAATTTAGATTTTTATTGCCGGCATAAGAATCGTAAAGTTGATAGAGAGTCGGAACATTGTAAGCGGTGGCGAAATTAAAAGAGCTTTGCAACCCTTCTATCTTTTCGTGTATATGTTTTAATCCGACTTTATATGTAAATCTGTTATTAAAAGAGTCGAATTTATCGTATCTAAGAGATTGGACGGCTATGGATGTGCCTTCAATCAATCCGCTAAATTCATTGCTGTTTGTCAAAAAGATACCGTCGTTTTTATATGAACTGTTTATCGCGTTTTTATGTTTGAACTTTTTATGATCTATTCCAAAAGAGACAAAACCGCCTTTTGTATAGTCTATTTTGGAGTTTACTCCGACCTCATCGACGCTTCCGATAAAACTTTTACTAAATCCCGTAGCGTATTCTCTTTTAAACTTTGAACGATTTGCGTATATTTTCAAGCTTGAAGTTGCGGCGGTATGCAGATAATTAATGTTATAAAACTTCTCTTTCGAATCGACTTTCGATTTATCGTCGTTAGCCGACGCCGTTTCATCGATATTGTATCCGTCGTACTCCGTCGTTGAATCTATATAATCGTAAGAGCCTTCGATTTTATCCCTATCCGTTATGTCGTATCCGATTTTTAGATTTGCGCTCAAATTTTCATAGCCGTCTTTTTCAAAATCGTCAACGCTTTTTCCTTTGGGCGCTTTAGCGCTAAAACCGTCGCTTTTTAACTTCTCTATGTCAAAAGAGAGAGAAAAACCGCTTTTTTTAAAAGCGCTGTTTAAACCGAATTTTTTACTATTAAACGATCCGTACTCTCCATAAACGCTAGCTAGCAGTCCATCTTTTTCAGCTTTTTTCGTGATGATATTTATCACGCCCGCACTCGCGTCAGCGCCCCAGATTCCGGACATCGGACCTTTTATTATCTCTATTTTATCCACATTATCAAGAAGTATATGCGAAAAATCGGCTCCGCTTAAACCGGTCGGATCGTTGTATCTTACGCCGTCGATTAAAACCAAAACCCTTTTTGAGTCAAAACCCCTTATTTTTACCGAGCTGCTTTGCCCTATACCTCCGTTTTGTAAAACCCGTATGCCGCTAACCGTACTCAAAGCCTCCACGAGCGTAACGAAATCTCTCTCTTTTATATCTTCGGATGTGATGATATTTATGTTTGAAGTTACGCTCTTTAGCGATTGTGAGCTTTTTAGAGCGGTTACGACGACGGGATTTAGATTTGTTTGGGAAGCAAACAGCGCGTTGGCGGCGCATATGCATAAAACGATAGATAATTTTTTCATACTTTTAGTCCTTTTTTTAGATATGTTTTTGATAAATTTGATTTTGGTTTACCGAATTTTTCTCCGATAGCGTAAAGATCATATACAAAAAAGCGAATTGATCTTTCATATGAGCGAAAATCGCCGCGAAAAACTTTCCGATTAGCACATTTACGACATAAAGCAGTATGCCGAACATACTAAAATAGTTTTTACACCCTTTGATCATGGTTTTTCCTTATTTTTGGATAAATTTTTTACACCCTTTTTCTTTCGTTCCTCCGAAAGTCTTAACCTCTCTGGCTACTCCTTTTTTCGCGATATCGTTTCTTTTACATTCGTTTTGTTTGATACACTCTTTATTGTTGCAACCTACATCTTCCGGTACGCTCATGATCTCTCCTTCTCTGATTTTTTTGAAAAAGATTATATCAAAACATACTCATAAACCGCAAAAGCGCGACATGTTAATTTTACTTTTTAAGCTAAACTTTCCGTCAAAAAAACCGATAATGCATATATACTGATTCTCGAACGACTTTTTCAAAAAGTGCGATAGAGCGAAAGGAAAATCTAAAGTGACCGTTAAAAAATTCGATTTTGATATCATAACAGACAGATCAACCAAGCAAGGCTCGCTTGTAGCGGTCGAAGAGAAGATCGATATTCCTTTTGAGTTAAAAAGAATCTTTTACATATATAATCTAAACTCGTTTACTTCAAGAGGAGCGCATGCTCATAAAGTTTCAAATCAAATCCTAATCTGCATCCACGGCAGCTGCGAAGTTCTTTTGGACGACGGTAAAGAAAATAGCTCTATTTTATTGAACAAGCCAAATCGAGGAGTATTGCAGGAAAACATGATCTGGGGAGAGATGTATAACTTCTCGAAAGATTGTATTCTTATGGTGTTATCGGATACTCATTATGATCCAAACGACTATATAACCGACTATCATCAATTTTTAGAGTTGACTAAAGCGGTTTCATGAATATCGTCAAATACGATGACTCGTACTATCATATATGGAACGAGTTTTTAAATCATGCGAAAAATTATCACTTTTTTTTTCATAGAGATTATCTATCCTACCATAAAAATAGATTTGAAGACCACTCTCTTTTGGTATTTGACGATAAAAAGAAGGCGATAGCGCTTTTGGCGGCTAATATCTGCGATTTGACTCTCTATTCTCATAGCGGACTGACATTTGGAGGTTTTATCGTAAAAGAGAGCGTCAAAACGAAAACGATGACGCATATTTTTGAAAACCTTAAAATATATTTGAAAAATATAGGTATAAATAGAGTATATTATAAGGCTCTTCCGTATATTCACCATATAAAACCCTCAAACGAAGATTTATACGCGCTATTTTTACAAAATGCCGTACCGGTTAAAAGAGATGCGGCCGCGGTAATCGATCTAAGAGAAAAGATAAAATACTCAAACGGCAGAAGATGGAGCGTAAATAGAGCGAAAAAACAGAATTTTATTATTCAAAGGAGTTTTGATTTCAAAAAATTTTGGAACCTTTTAGAGCATACGCTTAAACTTAGATATGACTCAAAACCTACACACTCGTTAAAAGAGATAGAGTACCTAGCCTCAAAATTTCCGCAAAACATAAAACTCTACATCCTTACGAAAAATGAAACTCTTTTGTGCGGAGCGATAATATATGAAAATCCATCCGTTTCTCATCTACAGTATGTCGCAAACTCCATAGAGGGCAGAGAGTTAAACGCGCTTGATCTGCTTATAGACAGATTGATTGAAATAGCCAAAAAAGATAAACGATACTTCTGTTTCGGTACAAGCGCTCGTAAAGAAACCGACAAGCCAAACTACAATCTTTTAGATCAAAAAGAGCGCTTTGGCGCCTCTTGCGTAATATACGATCATTATGAATGGAAAATCTCATGATAGAGTTTTTAAATCTAAAATCTATAAACGAAAAATATGAAAAAGAGCTCTTTAACGCGGCAAAAAGAGTCATAGAGAGCGGATGGTATATACTCTCAAAAGAGGTGGCGGAATTTGAGACGGATTTTGCGAAATATTGCGAAAGCGACGAAGCGATCGGAGTTTGCAGCGGTCTTGGAGCTCTTGGACTTATTTTCGACGGATATAAACAAATGGGCGTTTTAAGCCCAAAAGATGAAGTCATAGTCGCATCGAACAGTTATATAGCCTCGATACTTTCGATCGTCCAAAACGACCTCGCTCCTGTTTTAGTCGAGCCCGATCTAAAAACCTACAACCTCGACCCGAAAAAGATCGAGGAGAAAATCACGCCTAAGACAAAAGCCATACTCGCCGTTCATATGTACGGACAGTGCGCCGACATGAGTGAGATCAACAAAATCGCCGAAAAATATAACCTAAAAGTGATCGAAGACGCGGCGCAAGCTCACGGAGCGACTCATCGGGGGAAAAAAAGCGGCTCTTTGGCAGACGCGGCGGCTTTTAGTTTTTATCCGTCAAAAAATCTAGGAGCGTTCGGAGACGCCGGCTGCATAACCACAAACGACAAAGAGCTTGCTAAAGTAGTAAAAACCCTTAGAAATTACGGCTCTTTTGAAAAAAATAGAAATATTTACAAAGGTTACAACTGCAGACTCGACGAACTCCAAGCGGCGATGCTTGGAGTAAAACTGAGATATCTCGACAAGATAAATAAAAAAAGAGAGCTTATAGCCGAGAAATATCTTCAAAACATCGATAATCCAAAGATTACTCTTCCCAAAGTTCTACCCCAAAACACTCATGTATGGCATCTGTTCGTAATTAGAGTCAAAGAGAGAAAGAAATTACAAAAACACCTTTTGAAAAATTCGATTCAAAGCTCCATACACTATCCCTTGGCTCCCCATAAACAAAAAGCCCTTGGCGAGTTAAACTCTCTTGATCTTCCCATAAGCGAGAAAATCCATAAAGAGGTATTGAGTATTCCTCTTTACGAATCGCTTGAGGATAATGAGACGGATTTGATCATAGAGGCTTTAAACGGGTTTATTTATTAAAAATGTCTGCCAAACATCCTATATAGATATATTCTAAGAGAAAACTTCAAAACGCTCCTGTAAAGCGACAACTTATCAAATCCGTAAAAATCGTTTTTATACGACAAAAGCGTTTTTTTGCTGTCTTCAAGAAGATTTATATATTTTTCGTTTTTAACCGAACTCATATTGTTTTCATGAAGCCTGTATGCGCTCACTTTTTCATCTATAAAACCGATAAGAGATTTTGAAGCGAGATTTAAATAAAGGGAAAGATCTTCCATATATAGATCTTCGTTATATCCGCCGTACTTTTCAAAAAAACTTTTTCTTATCATAAGCACGGGACCTGGAAGCGCGAAATTTGACAAAAACTCTCTTCTTATGCCCTTATCGCTAAAAAGCCTCTCTTTTTTCATATGACGAAATTCAAAAAGAGCGCTTTGGCTTATAACGGCGTTTTTCGCATCTACCACTATACAATCGGCAAATACCGCATATTTTTCTTCATGATCTTTAAGATACTCATAGCGTTTCGCAAGAGAGCCTTTAAGAAGATAGTCATCGCTTCCCAGCGTAACTATAAACTCGCCTTTTGCCATAGACAGGAGTTCGTTGAGCGTTTTGACAAGCCCTCTATTTCGCCTGCTTTTGTAAGAGATATCAATCAAACCTTCATGATCTTTTATCCATTTTGACACGATATCGTCGGTATCGTCGCTTGAACCGTCGTTGATGATGACGATCTCTTTTTGCGAAAAATCGTCGTCTAAGATACTATCAAGAGTACAGCCTATAAAATCCCGATGATTATATGCCGGTATCAAAATCGATACGAGCGCCATCAAATACTACTTTACGCTCACAAACGATCCGTCTTGGGGCAAAAAGTGAGTCTGCGTCCAATCGTGGTTGTTGCTCTCGAGATAGAGATTGAATTTATCTTTGCCCAAAAGATCTACGCTTGCTTTTTCCAAGGAGATCTTCATGGCGATTTTATCCTCTTGTCTCCATGAAGTTACATAAAGAGGCTGAACATATACCCACCCCCATAAGCTTTGAGCGTTAGCACGGTATAAAATACCCTCTTCTATCATATAGTCGGCTCCAAAATCCGGTATATCAGCATTTTTATAACCGGTCGTAGCGTTTAAGTCGGTATCGAGATATATCTGCATATAAGGATCATAATCGGTTGCGGAAATATAAATTTCAAATTTATTATCTTTTTTCAGTACTCCAAGAGTTTGATCTTTGTATTTGGAAGAAGCGAGAATTTTAGTATCTGATATCGAGTATTTCGTATCGTCAACGACAAGTTTGGTGTAGTTGTCGGGCGATATTACTTTTGGAATCCAGTTTTTATCCAATGCTTGAGCGCCGACTGAGAAAGGTTGAAATTTGCCTTTTTTTTCAAAAAACTTTTTCTCTAATCTTACGATATCGCTCTCGCCGATTTTTGTAACGGCTTCGATCTTGGCATCACTCTCTTTAACCTCTTCCCAATCCCATACATCGCGTTTTAAAGATTTATAAAGCTTATTGTTTTCCACGATATACTCGGCTCCTCCTTCATTTTTATAACCCGTAGAGAGCGAGTTGTCGGCATCTATAATAAACTGTATATTCGGGGCACTTGATTTATGCTCAAATACGAAATAGACATATTTGGAAGTGACTTTTACTTTAAATCTTTGAGCATGATCTTCTATGACAAAATCGGTCGTTTTAAATTCGCTGTCGCCATCAAGTGAAAAGTCGGCTCTGTTTTCTCTTGAGAGATCGTCTCTTATATGCTTTGCGGGATTTTTAGAGGCGTCGGGCTTATTCATATACTGATAAAAACTCTCGGGAGGCACTTTATCTTTTCCGCATCCTAAAACAAAAAACGAAGCCGCCGTAACGATACTTAAAATCAAACTTTTTTTCATCATCTTTTTTTTCTTCTTTCATGAATATTTTCTTTCGATATCTATATCGACAAAATTTCAAAAAATTAAATTGCGTTCGTTGTTCGAGAATCATATTTTTCAGAAAACGCAGATTCTTTGTTCACTAAAATAACTTTATTATTTTATTTCAAGAAAAACATTAACACGATATACTCCCGATGAGCTCATTTTAAAGGAGAAAACATGAACAAACTTGAAGAAAAGATTCAAGCGTATCAGCAAGAGGCGAAAAAACTGGGACTTGATCTCAGTGATGATCTTATCGTAAAAGTTACAAAAGGTTTGGGACCTTCTATCTATAAAAAAGATGCGGAGTCCGTTTCATGCTCGCAACAAAGCGAACTTGAAACGATAAAAAAGAACTTTTTGAGAAACAAGCTAAAACTAAACGACGACGACGCGAAATTAGACGGCGCTATCAAAGAGGTGTGCCAAGAAATGGGAAGCTCCAACAAAAACAAAAAAAGAGCGCTTTTTTACGCCCTTTTGGTAAAAAAGTTTTCAAAAGAGGAGATTTATAACTCTTAAAGTCTGCGTACGCCGGCTATATAAACTCCTTTAGCTTCTTTCGTATGCAGTATAAGCTGTAAAGGAAGACTTTTTTTCGTCGTTTTGGAAGGAAGCTTTAGGAGCGCGATATCGGCGTCAAAACCCTCTTTGATCTCTCCGCTGTCTCTTTGAAGGCTTTTTGCTCCCTCTCTTGTAGCCGATAGCAGCAATTTTTTAGAGAGTTCGAAAAGATCGGATCGGCTATGCGCAAATAGCGCGCTTCGCATCTCGTCCCAAAGACTCAAAGAGTTATTCGAACTAAGTCCGTCCGTTCCTAAAGTCAATTTCTCTATATTTTTTATATCCAAAACTTTATTGCAAAGCAATCTGTTTGATACGGGACAATGGGTGATATATCCGATGCTTTGCATAAGATCCGTCTCTTTAGGCGTCGCAAAAAGAGCATGAGTAAAAAGCGCTTTTGTATCTTTAAACAATCTCAAATAAGAGAGCGGTTCGTTTACGGGTTTGCTTTTTGGCATAAACTGTTCAAAAAAAGAGTCAAAATCTCCTCTAGCTCGATCAAGCCACTCTCTCTCCGCTTCGCTCTCCATAAAATGAGTCGATACGGACATATTTTTATCTTTTGCGATCGAAATAGCCTTTTGGGCCAAAATCGGATGGGTTGAGTAAGGACTGTGTATGGAGATTGCCGGGATGAAATCTTTTTTTTGATATTTTTGACTCTCGTAAAGACGATTTTTAAAATCATCAAACAAAGCATCGACCATTGCGGGATTTGAACCCAAAATTTCATTGAAATACACTACATTCAAAGGCGAATCGATACACGCTTTCATATCCGCGCCGAAACTGCTTATAGCGCCTATCGTCGTAGTCGCCGTTTTTAGCATAGAAAAAAGCGCCTCTTTCATACACTCGTATGAGCACTTACTTAAAAGCTCTTCTCTATGAGATATTACGCTTTTTAACCACAAGATAAAATCACCGTACTCAAGAGTCGTTTTGTTTGCCGAAAACTCCAGATGTACATGAGAATTTATCAGTCCCGGTATGAGCACGGAATTTTCTCCCGCGTCTAAATATGCGGCATCGGGGAAACGATCTCGAAGATCGGCCGCTTTGGAAACGGCGACTATCTTATCCTCAAACGCCACGGCTTGGTTTTGAAAAATAGTAAAATCTTCATCCATAGTCATTATATAATCGGCTCTAATTATCGTCATATACTTCTTCCTGATTTATCTTTATCGCCTATAGAATCATATTTTTCATAGGACTTAATATATTAATGTAGAAATCCTTTAGGGCAAATTGGCTAAAATGTGTCCCATTATCAAAAACCAAAAGGAAAAACATGAAAATAGTCGTTATACAAGGACCAAATCTAAATATGCTGGGTCTTAGGGAGCAAAATCTATACGGTCCTATGAAACTTGAAGATATTCATACGCAAATGCAGACATACGCGAAACAGAGCAACCATGAAATAGAGTTTTTCCAATCAAATCTCGAAGGCGAAATCGTCGATAAAATTCAAGAGTGCATGGGCGACGCGAACGGAATCATCATAAACGCGGCGGCTTACACGCATACTTCCATAGCCATAAGAGACGCGATAAAAGCCGTGCAGATACCAGCTATCGAAGTTCATATAACAAATATTTACGCAAGAGAAGAGTTTAGACACAACAGTCTCATAGCTCCCGTATGCGCGGGACAGATCAGCGGATTTGGACCTTTTAGCTACCATCTGGCGATGGTGAGCATGATACAGATACTAAGCGAAATAAAGGCGATGCAGGAAGCTCAAAGCGCTTCGCAACAGACACAAAACTAAAAAACATGACAAACTATATTCTCAAAGACGAAAACGCCGTATTTTATGAATGCGGCTTTAGTTGCGATAACGCTCTTTTTCTAAAATTGGGAGAAGAGAGTTTTTTTCTTACCGACTCCCGCTATAAAATCGAAGCGAAAGAGAAAATCAAAAAAGCGCAAATCGTAGAGGCTAAAAATCTCTTTGAAGAAGCTTCACGGATTCTCCAAAAACATAAAATACGAAAACTCTATTTCGATCCTTGCGAGCTTAGCGTAAAAGAGTTTGAGACGCTAAAAAATTCGAAATACACATATTTTGAACCCTCCGCCGACTTCTCGAAACAAAAAAGAATCAAAAAAACGAACAAAGAGATAAAGCTGATAAAAAAAGCCGTGAAACTGACCCAAAACGCATTTGAGCAGTACGCCTCCTATCTTAAACGACAGGGTCTTGGAAAAGATGAAAAAAGACTTCATTTCGAGTGTCGCGCGAAACTAAGCGATACGGGTAGATACGATCTTAGTTTCGATCCTATAGTGGCGATAAACGAAAATGCCGCGAAACCTCATGCATTCGCTTCGAAAAAAGAGCTTAAAATCGGCTCTTTAATTCTCGTTGACGCCGGTCTTAAGTATGAAAGATATTGCAGCGACAGAACAAGAGTGGCGGAGTATTCGCAAGAGATAACATTCGATAAAAAAGATCAAAGCTTCCTCTCCTCAAAAAGGCAAAAGGTTTACGACACGCTCTTAAAAGCGCAGCAAAACGCCATAAAAGCCGTTAAACCGGGAGTAAAAGCCTGCGAAATAGACAAAGCGGCTAGAGAGGTTATAGAAAAGGCCGGTTTTGGAAAATATTTTGTCCATTCAACCGGACACGGCGTCGGGCTTGATATTCACGAATTTCCGATTATTTCGGCAAAATCCCAAACGATTATAGAAGAGAACATGATCTTTACGATAGAACCCGGAATCTATCTGCCCGGGGAGTTTGGCATTCGAATAGAAGATATGGTAAAGGTCACCCACACAAGGGCGGCGGTTTTATAGGTTTGAAAAAAAGAGTTTCAAAAGAGCTGACTCTTTTTTTCGATAAAAATTTTCCTTTTATCGAAAAATCTCATTTAAAAACGACTCGCTCCAGCAAAAGGCATACCGCTCTTTTGGGAGTGGGAGCAAATATCGGAAACAGCCGAAGAAGATTTCAAAAACTCTTTTTATATCTTCAAAAAAATCCTCTTTTGGAAATAATCGAAACTTCGCCGATACTTAAAAATCCTCCTTTTGGATATATTGATCAAGAAGATTTTTTCAATTGCGTTATTTTGATAAAAACGAACCTCTCTGCGCATAGACTTTTGCGATTTTGTCAAAGAGTCGAACATATCTTTAAAAGAAAAAGAGCTTTTAAAAATAGTCCCAGAACTTTAGACATCGATATAATAGTTTTTGATAAAATAGCCGTTAATAAAAGAGATCTGACACTTCCGCATCCAGGATTTTGTGAACGCTTAAGTGTACTTATTCCGTTATCTTATCTCAAAAGAGGGTTATATGAAACTTTACACATTTACGGCGCCTACTCCCGCACAGGCGCTAAAAAAGGCGCAGCGCGCTTGCGGAGAAGAAGCGCTTGTGGTAAGCACGAAACAGGTTCGAAAAAAAACTCTCGTTCAAGAGGGGTTGTATGAAGTAGTCGTCGCATTAAAAAGCGCAAAAAAGAACGAACAAAAAACTCAAACGAAAAAAGAGAAAAAAGATATAGGATTTGACGACGAGATACTTCTTAACATATCAAAAACCGCCCGTCAGCTTTCAAATCTACAATCGGATCAAAACCGAAACCAAAATGCCGACATCGTAAAAACGATAAAAAACGAAATTAAAGAAGACGAATATAAACTGCTTAAAAACGACATCGCGCTTTTGAGCGACAAAATAAAACTGCTTCAAACCATGCTTTGGGATGAGAAAAACAACTCAAGAGGAGTAGAGATACCGCCCGAATTTGCGGAGATTTACGACATAGCGCAAAAAAGCGGCATAAACTCCGAACATATAAAAGCCATACTTGAAGAGACTCTAGCGCATATGCCGCTTCATATGAGACAAAACAGCTCTACCATCAAGCGATATTTTCAAGTTTTGCTTAAAAAACTGATTCCGGTAAGAATCGAAAAAGAGATTCCAAAAAGCGGACAAAAGATCATGATGCTCGTAGGATCTACAGGCGTTGGTAAAACCACGACTCTCGCGAAACTCGCCGCTCGATACTCTCTTTTACAATACCGCTATAAAGTCGGCATAATCACTCTCGATACATATAGAATAGGAGCGGTGGAACAGCTGTTTCAATATGCTCAAATGATGAAACTACCCTTTGAAGATGTTATAGATACCGAAGATTTTAAAAAAGCCCTAGCCAATCTCTCCTACTGCGACCTTATTTTAATAGACACGGTCGGCAGTTCTCAACACGATAGAAAAAAGATAGAAAAACTCGCCTCGTTTTTAGAACAAAGCAACCGTCCCATAGATGTCAGTCTTGTCGTTTCCGCTTCCGCGAAATATAGCGATCTAAAAGATACATATGAAAACTTTTCATATCTGGATATCGATACTTTGATCGTTACGAAATTTGACGAAACTTCAAATTTCGGAAATATTTTTTCGTTGATATACGAAACTCAAAAACCGCTAAGCTACTTTTCGACCGGTCAAGAAGTTCCGGACGACATAGAGACGGCAAATAGCGATTTTCTAATAGAGTGCCTTTTTGAAGGTTTCGCTCATAAGGTAGATGCATGACCCGCACACAGGCGTCAAAACTGCACAATATACTAAACAAAACAAACAAAGAACGACAAAATCATCCCAATACCAGGATCATCACCGTAACAAGCGGAAAAGGAGGAGTCGGCAAAAGCACATTTACGGCGAATATGGCGTATCTTCTCTCTCAGATGAACTATAAAGTCGGGGTTTTCGATGCCGATTTGGGACTTGCGAATCTGGATATAATCTTCAATGTAAAAGTGCAAAAAAATCTTCTTCATGTTTTAAAATCCGAGTGTTCGCTAAAAGATATCGTCATAAAAATAAACGACAATCTTTTGCTCATTCCCTCCGAAAGCGGCGACGGGATTTTTGAGTTCAATACAAAAGAGATAGTCGATCGTTTCGCCAAAGAAGCGGCTTTTTTGGACGAGCTTGATTTTCTTCTAATCGACACGGGCGCGGGCATAGGAAAAAATGTTCAAATATTTTTACAACAATCCGATGAAATCATAGTTTTGACCGTTCCCGATCCCTCCGCCATAACGGACGCTTACGCCATGATAAAAGTCACCAACTCGTTTCATCCGGATATCAATATGGCTTTAAATATGACAAGAAACGAAAAAGAGGGAGATCTCATTTTTCAAAAAATACAAAAAGTCGCACAAAACAACATACCGACTCCGCCGAACCTGCACTATCTGGGATCCGTAAGTCAAGATCCGGTTATAGTAAAAAGCTCAAAATATAGAGTTCTTTTTTGTGAAGAGTATCCAAACAACCTTTGCACATACGAACTCTCGATCATCGTTTCGAACCTTTTGCAAAAATTGGAACACAAGGTGCTTTTACCTCCTAAAAGAAATAGTTTCGCACTGTTTATAAGGCGGATTTTAGATCACTTTTAGGAACAAAATATGCAAATCAACTTCAACCCCGATAACGCTTCATACTTTTTGATACTTCAAGAGGTATTAAAAGAGTACAACTTAAACGATCTTACGCAAGATGAAATCACCTTTTTACAGCTTCATTTTTTGGAAAAGCTCTCTTTAGATCAAATCAGCGAGCTAACGGGAAAAGATTTTATATATATAAAAACCATTAAAGAAAAATTTACATTCGAGAGTATGATATAATATCTCCTTTATCCTATTTTAGATAACGGAGGTCATTTATGAAAACAAGATTTTTCACCCCGCTTTTTGCTATCGGTCTGATTTTTACCTCATGCGACTCGACGGGAAACGACAACGACAAAAATCAAAGCGAATCTTCTTCCTCGCAAAATATCGATCAAATCTTCAAAGAGAACGATAATAGAAAAATATACGAATGCGACGCGACAAAAAAGAGCGAAGAAAATTTCGCCGACACCTTCATAACCTATAATAAAAACGATATCAAGTATGCCGACTCGATAAACTACTCCAAACTTAGCGTAAAAAATATCGAAGATATATTCGATCATGCGAGATCTCTTGATCCTAGCGTGGACGCCAAGACAAAGATGACTCTTCCGCCTCAAGAGATATGGGATGAGATGGATACGAGTCAAAAAGTACTCTATCTCGTCAACTCCGAAAGATGCGCTAGAGGTATAAGGATTTTTGAGGGAATCGATACTACGCTTGAAGAAAACGCGGTTAAACCCTATGCGCAATATATCGCCTCAAATGTAAACGATTTTGAATCAAATCCGCATGAAGCAAACGGAAAAACGCTTCAACAAAGAGTAGAACAAAACACGAATTTCAAACTAGGCGTAAACGCGGAGTCGCTTTTTGAAAATATAGCGACCTTCACGGTAGCCTCAAGTATCGGCTATCAAAAAATATACGAAAGTGAAGCAAAAGCCGTTTACGGCTGGCTCTATCTGGATAAATCCCAAAACTACGGTCATCGAAAATCGCTCCTTGCCACGGGTCTAATCGATAATTGGGGCGAAAATGAAGCCGAAGGTATCATAGCGGCGTTTACCTCCAAAAGGAGTTACAAAAAAGGAGATTTATACTACAAAAGCGGTTATATCGTTATGGATGGAGTCGATCCCGCTTCTACATGGAATAACGATCTTCAAAATATAAAAAGAGTTCCTCTTTATCGTTAAAAAGTGGCACGCAACTTGCTTTTAGTTTTGTGATAAAACAGAAGATTTTCGTATAAGGGATATAATAGAGTATTTTTAGTAATATTTATCAATACGGTGATTAATATATTGAATTTAAAGGGATAGTTTGAGAAGTGAAAACTATGTGGCGTTTTTTACCGTCAGCGGATTTTTCATAGGACTCGTCTTTTCTATTCTTAAATTTGATGAACTTTACTATATCCTTCTTTATACCGTAGTAATCACTCTGTTTTTCTATCTGTTTATCCATGTGGTTTTGATATTTTATCTTGGCGTCATAGACAACAAGATTTCGTTTTTTGACAAAGAGGAGTTTGAACTTGACTGTAATGCCCAAATCAAACAGATCAAAGAGCGAGAAAATCAAATCAACGCAATGCTTAAAACCATTCATGGAAACGATCAACAAAAAGAAGGAGTTTAATGTCTATGAGTTGTAAAAACCCCGCTACCAAAAAAAAATGTTATAAAGAGAGCAATGAAATAGTTATACAATATTTACCGGCCGTAAGAGCTATGTCGTTTAGATTAAAAGAGAGGCTTCCGGCGTCCGTGGATGTAAACGACCTCATATCGATCGGTATCGAAGAGATGGTAAAACTCTCAAGGAGATACGACACGACCCAAAACGACTCTTTTTGGGGATACGCGAAAAAGAGAGTTTACGGATCGATGCTCGATTATCTAAGGAGTCTCGATGTCATCAGCCGAAACAACAGACGACTCGTAAAAGCCATAGATGTCGAGATAGGGAAACATCTCAGCGAAAATGCGAGCGAACCGGACGATCATACGCTGGCAAAAAGATTGGGCGAGAGCGTTGCGAAAATCAGAGAAGCAAAAGCCGCTTCGCAAATAGCGACGAATGTTCCTTTAAACGAACAGATCGTTTCAGGACATGTGGAAAACCATGTAGAAAAAAAGATAGAACAAGATCAACTCATAGAAGCCATAAAATCCATACTCACGACTCTCTCCACCAGAGAGCAGACTATAATCGAACTATACTATTTTGAAGAGCTTAATCTCAAAGAGATAAGTATGATTTTGGAAATCAGCGAATCGAGAATTTCGCAGCTTCATAAAAAACTGATGAAACAGTTAAGAGAGAGATTGACCAGTTAAATGGCGGATATACTAAGTCAGGATGAAATCGACGCCCTTTTGGAAGTTGTCGATAGCGACGAAGAGAGTATCGAATCACCCGATGCTTTGGGTGAAACTCAAAGCGAATCGAAGCAGGTTATGCTTTATGACTTCAAGCGTCCAAACCGCGTATCCAAGGAGCAGCTGCGCGCCATAAAAGGCATTCATGACAAAATGTCGAGAAATCTATCCTCTCAGATATCGACCGTCATGAGATCTATCATAGAGATTCAGCTTCAATCTGTCGATCAGATGACTTACGGAGAGTTTTTGATGTCTCTTCCAAGCCCGACGAGTTTTAATATCTTCTCCTTAAAACCGCTTGAAGGCAGCGGAGTTTTGGAGATGAACCCCTCGATCGCCTTTCCGATGATAGACAGAATCCTAGGAGGCAGAGGCGACTCGTACGATGTAGAGAGAGAGTTAACGGATATAGAATCGAATATTCTCGATACCGTGCTTAGAATAGTAATGCAAAAGCTAAAAGACGCCTGGGGTTCGGTAATAGAGCTTTATCCAACCGTAACATCCAAAGAATCAAGCCCAAATGTAGTCCAAATCGTCGCCCAAAACGAAATAGTAATCATGGTGGTTCTTGAACTTACCATCGGAGAAACGAGCGGAATGATAAATATCGCTTATCCGGTTATTTTTCTTGAATCGATATTATCTAAATTGGCGAACAAAGATATCATGATAGGAGAAGCCAGCAGTAAAAAAAGCAGAAATGCGGAACTCAAAGAGTTGGTAAAAAGAGCCGATATAACGCTCGATTCTATTTTGGGAACGGCTCATATATCTATAAAACAACTTCTAGAACTAGATATCGGCGATGTCATAAAACTAGATATGCCCGCAAGCGATAAAGCGACGATTACTATAGATAAAAAAGAGGTTTTCGAAGCCAAAATCGGAGTCCACAGACATCATAAAAGCATGAAAATCACCTCCTTGATTAAAAACGATAAAGATGAAATTAAGGAAATTCTGCAAAAATATGAGCAAGCAAAAAAAGAACGCCTGCAAAAACTAAAAGGTGACGCGATAAATGAATGATTTTATAAAACTTTTACAAAGCGAGAGTATATCCGTTATCGAGGGACTGACGGGTCAAAACGCGAAACTCTCTTTAAAAAAGCAAAGCGATACAGACGATCAAAGCGCTTTGACAATTCCCTGCGTGGCATCATCGGTAACTTGCGAAAAAGGCGGGCTTCTTGTAAGTTTCGAGGTCTCTTTGGCAACGGCTCTAGGCGACTTGATGCTTGGAGGAGAAGGAGAAGCCAAAGAGAGCATGAGCGATGACGATCTTGACGCCGCAAAAGAGATCGTCTCAAATATCTTCGGATCTCTTTCGACGACTCTTACGGCTCAACCCGATCTTCCCGATCTCAGTTTCACCGTAAACGATATAAATCTTTTTGAAAACGAGTCTCCCTCTCTTTCATCTTTTTTTAAAATATTCGACATCGAGTTTAGCATCGCTTCACACACGGCTTTGATGCAAGTTGTCGTAAATAAAGAGTTTATATCGAACTTCGAAAGCGTTGCGGAAAATGAAGAAAAAGAGAATACGACTCAAAGTCAAAACGACATATCAAGCAATCTTAGCGAGGAAGAGTTAAAAAACATTTCGCTGATTATGGATGTGCAACTTCCGGTACGCGTGCGAATAGGAACTAAAACCGTTTTATTAAAAGATGTGCTGAACATGGACATCGGCTCGGTTGTCGAACTTGACCAACTCGCAAACGAACCTCTTGATGTGCTTATAGGCGAAAAGATCATAGCAAAAGGAGAAGTCGTCATAGTTGACGGGAATTTCGGCATACAGATTACGGAGATCGGCACACCTAAAGAGAGATTATCCCAAATTAAATAGATACATAAAGTCAACTATAAACTATTTTTAGATATCTTTCGTTTATGAAAAAAATATTAGTAGCCTTAAGCGGCGGTGTAGATTCGACTGTAAGCGCCTATCTTTTGCAAAAAGAGGGGTTTTATGTAGAGGGCGTTTATATGAAACTTCATGACAATCCCCCCTACCATGAGAAAAATATTGAAAATGTAAAAAAAGTATCTTCTTATCTTGGAATAAAATATCATATATTGGATCTCAAAGATAGATTTGACGAAGCCGTGTTTATGCCGTTTGTCGAAACTTACAAAGAGGGATTTACTCCAAATCCCTGCGTACTTTGCAACAGAAGCATCAAGCTTGGAGCTCTTTTGGAGTTTGCCAAAGAGATGGGATTTGACTATCTTGCGACGGGACACTATGCGATCAACCAAAACGGCTTTATATACGAAGCCGTCGATAAAAGCAAAGATCAAAGCTACTTTCTCTCAAACATCAAAAAAGAGGCTCTTGAGTTCGTTATTTTTCCGCATGGAAGAAGATATAAAAGCGAAGTAAAAGCCATAGCCGAAAACATCCCTCCTCTTCGCGATATAGCAAGGCAAAAAGAGAGCTCGGAAATCTGTTTTGTGGAAGATAGTTATCTTGATATATTAAAAGATCATATCGATACACAAATGCCCGGAATTATCGTTGACAAAAATGGAAATATAATAGGAAAACATAAAGGCTATATGCACTATACGATAGGACAAAGAAGAGGACTTAGCGTAAACGGAGCGCATGAGCCTCATTATGTGCTAAGTATCGACGCCAAAAACAACCGTATAGTAGCGGGACTCAAAGACGAACTCGATACGAAAGAGTTCGAAGCAAAAGATTTAAATATGTTCATAGACGATAAAAAATTTGAAGCGTATGTGAAAATCAGATACAAAAGCTTAAAAACTCCTTGTATCGTAAGTATAGAAGGCAAGAGAGCGAAGATTGAGCTACTCTCAAGCGTACAGGGGCTCGCTCCCGGACAAGTAGCCGTCTTTTACGACGACCAAAAGGTTCTCGGGTGCGGATGGATCGTATAAGATTATGATCTTTCCGCCGTAATGGCTTCAAATAATTTTTCAAATCCTACTTTACTCGATTTTTCGACGCTTCTAAAAAGATCCAGCCCGGTTTTTTGATCCGATACCAAACCTTTTGAAAAAAACTCAGTCGCCCTTGATAGACTCTGGTGGACATTTATATGCTCTTTTGATATCTCGTTTACTACCGAATGTTTGTTTTTTAATTTCGTTTTTTCAATCTCTTTGAACCATCTGCCGAATCTACAACTGTTTTCATCCGGTATTTGGACTTTTTCGCCTTTGAGAGCGGCTTTATATCCCGTTAGTTTTAAATTTATATGATCGATTTTGCCGTTGCTTACATGAATCTCGTCGGTTACATTCGCGGTTTCAGATGTAATTTGCGCCGTATTTTGTAAAAGATAACTTACATTTTCTCTAAATGCCGAAAGAATTTCTATGATTTTAACGGATTCCTCGCTGAATGTTTCGCTTATCGTGATTATGGTATTTGAATTTTGTTTGAGTCCGCTTATGTTGATCTCTACTTCCTGCGTCGCTTTTTGGGTTCTCTCGGCTAATTTTCTAACCTCGTCCGCAACTACGGCAAACCCTCTTCCATGCTCGCCTGCGCGAGCCGCCTCTATAGCGGCGTTTAGCGCCAAAAGATTTGTTTGATCCGAAATATCTTTGATCAGATTTATAATCTCCGCGATAGATTGTACCGAATCGTTCAAAGTCGTAGAATCGTCTCTTAATTGTTCCGTATATTGTTGAATATTTTCAACCGAACCGCCGATCGTCTCGGTCTGATTTTCGACTTCGTTTACTCTAGTAAGCGTTTTGTCGTTCAACTCGTTTATCTCGCTCAATAAGATTAGATTTTGCTCTATCGAATGCTGCAAAAACCCCACACCGTCTTCGTAACTCTCTATAAGAGTTTGAAGCAACTCTTCTCTGATTTGAAGTTTTTGCTTTTCATCGCCGTTGTTATTGTAAGAAAGCGCACTTTTAAGCTGAGCCACTTCGTCTTTTAACTGTCGGTTTTCTCTTTGCAAAGCCTCTATTTTATCCAAATCCGCATCTATAACCGCACTATTTGATCTTTTTTTACCGAACATTTATACTACTCCTTTTTTATCATTTCTTACTAACCATATCGACAATGCCAAGAATAGTTTTAATATAAATATCGATATAACAAAAATTTTAAAGTTTATGAAGTTTGCCTAAAAAAGTAAACCTTTGACCCAGATTCAATACAAAAGGTTTTATAGTTTTTTAAAGTGAAAACTACAATTGTCCGGCAGTAAGCTCATGCTGTAGATACGCCAAATCTCTGGCAATCAGCCGATACTTTTTGGCAAGTTTTTTAACCGACTTTGTAAATTCAATTGAAACATATTTGTCTAAAAAATCACACTCGTCGATCATCTTCAACAAAAGATGTCGCGTTTCAGGAAGCAAGCATTTTAAGTTTTTCAAGTCGTTCATTCGTTTGTCTTTTAAAGTAATCACTCTCTACATCCATCCCAAAAAAGACCCTGGCTATCATAAGATTTAATTTTATAAATCTCTGATCACTCTTCATCGTCTTTTCCCAGACAGCTTTCACTTTGCTCTTACCAAAAAGCTCTGTAAGCAAAACAATATCATCAAAATCCGCGTATTTCAGCGTATGCTCTATCAAGAGTTTTTCATCATACTGCATATCCTTGCTATAGCTCCAAAACAGCCCTTTGTCTTTGTGTTTGCTCTTATTTACAGCACTTTAAAAAACCATAAAAAGTAAACCACCGACCCGCACCGGTTTCATGGTATTTATCCATTTATGTTATAATGCGCTAAAAAGCACAGGAACAGTGATGCACGATATTCGATGGAAGCAGCGATTTTCTAACTATCAAAAAGCTTTTCTCAGACTGGAGGAGGCGGTTAGGCTTTCACAAAACAGAGAGTTGAGCTATCTCGAAAAACAGGGATTTATTCAGGCATTTGAGTTTACATTTGAATTAAGCTGGAAAACATTGAAAGATTTTCTCCTGTTTCATGGGAACGCAACCGATCTGTACGGTTCAAGAGATGTTTTTCGCCAGGCTTTTTCGCTCGGCATCATCAGTGACGGAGAGGTGTGGATGCAGATGATCAAAAGCCGCAATCTCACTTCGCATATCTACGATGAAAAGGTGATCGACGAAATCATCACACTGATCCGGGAAACCTATTTCGACAGATTTTCAGAACTTCATCAAAGACTTACAAAAGAGCAGTAATGTACGGCTTGAGTGACGATACGGTAGCAAAGCTCAGAGCGATCTTCTCCTCATTTGACAAAGTACACAAAGTGATCCTCTTTGGATCCAGAGCCAAAGGCGACTATCATGAAGGCTCCGATATAGATTTTGCGATTATCGGCGAACAAACAGATCTGTCGCTGCTACACAAAATAGAGCTGGAGACAGACAGACTATACCTTCCTTATCAGATCGACTTGATCGATTACCGTCACATCACAAACAGGGATCTAAAAGCGCATATAGACAGAGTGGGGAAACTGTTTTTCGAAAAAGAGCGGTTGGGTTAACCACCGGTAATCCTCAACAAATCTCCAGCTTATCAAACCAACCGTTTTGTTTTAGCGTTTCACATCTAGTATTAAGTAGAAGTAATATTCAAGCATTCTCAGCCTGTCACTTACTCGTAGGAATACTTTAGCGGCTGTTTCAAACAGTTTTTCTGAACTTGTTTTATATTTATTGTCACTATTTAGACCCATAAAAGTTGAGAACTCTTTTCTTTGAAACTTGTATGTGCCTATTCGGTCAAAATATTTTATAAAGTAATGATACTCTCTATCTGCATGCGAGCCAATAAAAAAACTCTGTGGCATTACCGACTTTGTCAATCAATATTTTTTTATCAATCCCCTCTGGCAAACACTCTTCAAAGTCAACAAAACAAGACTCTTGTGAATATATCTCAAAACTAAAAGGCATTTGAAACTTTACAACAAAGTTACCGGACAATAGATAATCTGTATCATATGAAAAGTAGTAAGCCTGATAATCGTATCCTAAATACCCGACTAATATTTGGTTTTGATAGATATAAAGTAGTTCTTGATAATCTTTAAAATATGCATCTGAGATTTTATAAGCTGTAGTTGAGCTTCGTCCGGCAATTTTTACCCTTTTATGTGTATATAGCATTTTTAGTTCATTTAAAACAGCTCTTTTTGAAACCAGCTCTAATCTGCTCTCTATCTCTTTGCGAGAGATGTATTTGCCACTATTTGAGGCTAAAATTCGCAAAATATCAAGAGAAAGCTGCTTCAAATATAATCCTTAAAATATTATAAAATATATGCACGAGCTACACGAGAAGTATATTAGAATTAAACTTAAGTAAAAAGAAAACCTTCAACCCGCACTATTGCCTTTACTCATCGATTTCATCTACCAGATATTTTGGAAGTCTCAAGCCGACCTGCTGCTTTTCCAGTTGCGAGAGTTTATGCATATCGTACCTCTGAAATGTTTTTCTTTATTACATATTATTGTCATACGATTGTCAACATAAAAGAGGGCACCGGCGAACTTCCGACCTGCACTCAATTGTACAATCTGTTTTGCAAAAACGCTCTAATCTCCTCTTTGCCTAACTTTTCTTTGGGTTCTAAATATGCAATATAGTCGTCTTCGATATCATCAATATACAACAACGCCGTCGCAAACAGCTTATATGTGATCCCATCCAATATATCTGCACTATATTGAAACATCTTTTTTAAGTTCATACCGTTTTTTACTAAAAAATATATATCATAATAGTCTCTGTATTTTGCTCTTAGGAAAAGTACATTGACCTTCATTGCTGCGATTGATTCGATGGTAGCGAGGTTGAACCTTTCTGGTTTTTTGGGTTTTAAAAAGCTCCATGAGGCATTGAAAAAAGTGACTTTAACACCATCCAAAAGCAAATCTATCTGTTCATCTGTCTGATTTAATACTTCTTTATTTTCAAATCGTCTGATATACTCAAAAATCTCTTTTTTATCAAAAGAACCATCCCCATAGGTAAAAAAATCCAAATCTTCACTCTTACGATGACAAAGATGTAATGCCAAAGCACTACCGCCGACCAAAACATATTTGTCTAAAAAATCACACTCGTCGATCATCTTTAACAAAAGATGTCGCGTTTTAGGAAGCAAGCATTTTAAGTTTTTCAAATCGTTCATTCGTTTGTCTTTTAAAGTAATCACTCTCTACATCCATCCCAAAAAAGACCCTGGCTATCATAAGATTTAATTTTATAAATCTCTGATCACTCTTCATTGTCTTTGCCCAGACAGCTTTCACTTTGCTCTTACCAAAAAGCTCTGTAAGCAAAACAATATCATCAAAATCTGCGTATTTCAGTGTATGTTCTATCAGGAGTTTTTCATCATACTGCATATCTTTGCTATAGCTCCAAAACAGCCCTTTGTCCTTTAGTCTGGTAAAGAGTGCTATTTTTTGTTTTTCAATCTCGCTTTTTTCGGCAGGCATATATACTCCATTTGTCTTTGTGTTTGCTCCTATTCACAGCACTTTAAAAACCATAAAGTTTTAAAAAGATTATACCATAAAAAGTTAACCTACGACCCGCACCGGTTTCATGGCACGATAATTCAACTTTAACATTTAATTAATATTGGAATCCAAATAGAAAACTTTATAACTACTCCAGGCAAGTTCTTTTCTAGCCTGTTTGATGTTGTTAAAATTATTGATGTTAAACAGATTTATAGCG
>JALWKJ010000015.1 GCA_027081495.1 Campylobacterales bacterium
CTTATATATTTTTTACCAAACCGGTTACACTATTTTTTACAAGATAGATATGAAGCAATCTTTTTTTGTCAAAAAGGATAAATGTGTCCATTAATTTTAAGGTATATATCTTTTAAAGAGTTATTATTTTTAGCTTAAATTAAATATTTGGTAAAATATATAATTTAGATCTTATTTAGAAGAAAATTAAACGGGTGTAACTAAAAGTAATAGAATTTGCTTTAAAAGAGATCGTTTTAATTTTTCGGCAAAGTTAGAAGATCAAAAAAGAGAGCCATTTTTTCAAGTTCGATGTTTTTTTGCTGTATTTCATACTCTAATTGCTGAATTTTTTTTGAATTTGCCAACGAATCTCTCTCAGACGCCGTTTTCAGTCCCGCTTTTACCTGCATGAGAGTAAAACGGTAGAGTTCATCATACATTTTAAGCATTTGACGGCTGACTTTCATCTTTTGTTTAAAATCATCTATATTGTAAAGGCGTTTGTCATACTCTATTTCAAGCTCTTTTTCTCTATCTTTTTCTTCCAATCTTGTTTGCAGATATGCCAATTTATTGGACTCTACATCGTATTTGGTATTTATATCAAGGGGCATTGAAACTCCTATGCCATACCCGTACTCGTCGCCGTCGTAGTTTTGAAAATCACCGCGAAATTTACTATAGCCGTAATTCGCGTTGACGGTGACTTTGGGCAAATAATTTGAGCGAACGGCTTTAAACTGCGCTTTTGCCGCATCGCTTTGCTTTTTATATCGAAGGAGTTCGAGATGATGTTTGAGATAAAAATCTTTATCGACAAGCGGAATTTTTGGAATTTCTAACTCTTCTACCGATTTATCTCCTATTAGTTTTTTTAACTCTATCTTTTCGTTTCTAAGCATATTTTTCGCGTTTATGAGTCTGTTTCTGGCATTGTCGCTATCGATAACGACTCTATTTAGCATACTTATATCCGCATTGCCCGATTGATAACTTTCTTTTGTTATCTCTACATCTATGAGTCTGTTTTTTAGAAGAAGCTTACTTTGTCGAAGTTTTAGTTTTTCTCTTTCTATCTTTACTTTCAGCATATACAGCATCTTCATCTGCGCGGCTTTTTTTATCTCAATACCAAGCGCCTGAGCTTCTCCGAAAGCTTTTGCGTAGTCTATGGCGTACCATATGCCGCCGCTTCTAAAAATATCTTGTCGAAGTTGCAACGACGCGCTATAGGAGGTTCCGTCAAAATTTCCCGCATTTACGCTTCTGTTGTATTTTGCAAAGAGTTTTAAAGGCGAAATCCAACTGTTTTTGAGTTTGGCGGTATCTTTTTGAAGCTTCTGTTTTTTAAGTTCCCAAAGTTTGGCTTTTTCAGTTGAAAGAGGAGAGTCCGCAAAAAGTAAAACAGCCGAGCCGAGCGCAAAAATCACTTTTTTCATCACTTCTCTCCTATCTTTATCGTCAATATTTTTCCAAAGAAAACTTTTCCCGGTTTTACAAGCTCGACACGATAAGATGAGAGATATTTATCGTCGGTAGAATTTGCCGCCTTTTCGATCATGTAGCCATGATCTTCTTTTTCGTCTATCGTTATTTTTTTATTTTTCAAATCTTTTCTATCTTCGGCATCTATAAAAATCACTAAACGACCGGCGCTTTGATCTTCTATATCCATTAGTTTGGTTCCGGGCGCTACAAAAGAGCCTTTTTTTACATAGAGTTTTTTCAAATACGCGTCTTTTACAAAGATCTCCTTTTTTGATATAATATCTTCCAATCTCGCAATAGAATTTTCAAGATCTTTTGCCTGCAAACGAAGATTTAAAAGCTCCGATTTATAACGCTCTTTTGTGGTAAGGCTTTGACCTTTTAGATTTTTGATGCGCTCGTATTGGTTTTGTTTGATACTTATAAGCTGTTTTAAAATTTTGAGTTTTTTTCTTGAATTTTCAAGCTGGATAGACTCTAGTTTGTGATCGATCTGCATTACTTTTTTATTAACCGTTTTCAGTTCGTCCTTTTGGTCAAGCATAACGATTTTACCGCTTACCTCGGCAGATATCGTTACTCTTTCGTAAGGCTCTACTCTCGCTTGATAGACTCCCGCGAAAAGAGATATATTAAAAAGGGCGAAAATTAAAAAAATTTTCATCGGTTACTCCTGGTTGGTTTTATTTTATTTACTACGGCATAAAGAGCGGGCAAATATATCAAATTCAAAACCGTACCCCAAATAAGTCCAAAGCCGATCGATACGGCGATAGGTTGGAGTATAACGGCTTGTCCGGTCGCATAGAACATAAGCGTAAAAAGCCCTAAAAATGTCGTAATAGATGTAATCAAAATAGGTCTTAATCTAAGCTTTGCCCTCTCGTAAAATGTTTGAGCTTCTCTTGTTCCGTGTAAAAAATCCAGCATTATTATACCGTCGTTTATAACAACGCCGCATAGTCCAAGTATGCCTATGATCGAAGGCATAGAGAGGTTTATGCCAAGAAGTTTATGTCCAAGAAGCGCTCCTAATATGGAAAAAGGGATAACCGACATGACGATTAAAACATATCTGAGTCTCGGGAAAATCAACAAAAGAGTTATGAGTATCAAAAAAAGCGCTAAAACGGACGCCGCAATCATGTCAGATTTTAACTGCTGGTTTTTTTCGTTTTCACCAAGAAGAGAGACCGAAATGCCCTCTTTTTGAAGCTGTTTTAAAAGAGGATCTATCCTATCAAGCACTTCTAGCGGCGTTATATGCTCTTTATCTACATTCGCAAAAACGGATTTTACTATATTGGCGTCTCTTTTTTCTATCTTTTCATACTCTTTTATTTTTTTGATATCAACGACATCGGTCAATTTCACAAGAGAACCTCTAGGGGTTGGAATCTCAAAATCAAGTAGAGTTTTTTCATCATCTTTGTTCAACGCTCTTGTTTTTATCTCCATAACTCCGTTGTCGTTAAAAGTCATAGCTTTTCTGCTGTCTAAAAAATAACCGGCAAGTACTCTGGCTATATAAACTTCACTAAGTCCGAGAGATTCCCCGTAGTTGTTAATGGCAAGTTTAAACTCCGTCTTTCCAAGCTGAGCATTGTCGGTTATATCTTTTATGTGGGGTATGGAGCTTAGATTTTGTTCGATACGGAAAATAGCCTGCAAGATTTTTTTCGTATCTTTTCCGATTAAATTTATCTGTATGTCGTTTTTTATAAGTCCCGGTCTGTCTTCTTTGACTCCAAGCTCTTTAAGATTATATTTTTTTATGAGAGGATGAATCTCTTCGTTTAAAATTTTCGCAAGATCGTAAGTATGCTCTTTTCTTATCTTTTGGGGATCGTTGAAATCGAATGTAAAATTTAAAATAGGATTTATGTAGGCGTTTATAAAACTCTGAGGCTTCATATCGTAAAGCTCTAAAGTGATATAGAACATATTGTCGCCTTTTTCGTTCTCTCCCGCAAGCGATCGTCTTGAACCGATGACGGTTGAAGTGGCTTTTAGGGAGTATTTTTTTCTATTTTGTAAAATATGGTTTTCAATCTCTTTTGCGATTTGCCTAGTTTTTGAAATAGGAGTATCAATATCCGCTTTCCCCGTTATATAAAGATAATTTCCGTCAAAATTCGGGAAAAATTGAAAATGAAGCGTTTTTAGAGTCAAAATAGTAAAAAGCGGTATAAGAACTAAAAATGTCATCAAAAAGATATATTTATATCGAATCATAAGATGAAGAAGTTTCTCATACAAATCCTGAAACGGTTCCCAATTTACGAAATTTTTCTGTTTTTTAAGAATCTCCTGCGCGTGCAACGGTAAAAACAGAAAACTCTCTATCAAAGAGCCTATTAAGATCATGACAACCGCTATGGGTATGAGTATGATAAAGTTCTTTATCTCTCCGTTCATCATAAAAAGCGGCAAAAATGCGGCGATAGTAGTCAAAGTCGCCAGGGTTACCGGCAAAATCATCTCTTTTGTACCTTGTAAAACCGCCTCTTTTTTCGGTACTCCCTGATTTATGTATCGCTGTATATTTTCCGCCACGACGATAGCGTCGTCAACAACTATTCCTATGACGATCAAAGCTCCAAGAAGAGAAATGATATTTATAGAGTATCCCATCATATATATAAAAATAAGTCCAACCGCAAAAGATAGAGGAATACCCATAGTCACGACGGCGGCGATTCTAACATTTATCAAAAGCGCCATCGACAAAAAGACCAAAACCAATCCGAACATGAGATTTGATATAACGATATTTAGCCTATTTTCAACAGGTTTTGAGCCGTCTTGGTAAAAATCGAAATGAATTTTGGGATATTGTTGCAAAAATTTATCTTTAGCGTATTTTCGAAGCTCTTTTGAGAGCTCTATGGCGTTTCCTTCGGCTCCTTTTGATATGACTAGCGTTATGTTGTTTCGTCCGTTGTAGGTAGAGAGAGTTTTGTTTTTAGGATAGGTAACCAGTACCGTGGCTATATCTTTGAGACGAACCTCTTTTTCTCCCAAATGCAAAAGAGTCTCCTCCCATGCTTTTTGCTCGCCTTTGCCGTAAGTTGTCGAGATAAAAATATAGTTTCCGCTTTGTTCGATATTTCCTATAGGATAAATGTACGAAAGGTTCGATACCGCATTTACGATACCCAGAGGGTCGAGTCCGTAAGCTTTTACTTTTTTCGTATCTATTCTGACAGATACTTCCTGATTTGCGTCTCCATAGATTTTTACTTCGCTTATATACGGGTTTCTGGCTATTTTCGACTTGATCTCTTTTGCCGCGTTTATCAACTCGCCTTTGGACAATTCGTTTGACGAAAGAGATAAAGAGACAAGAGGTCTGTTGTGAACTAAAAGCTGCGCTACCGGTTCGGTCATATCGGGCGGCAGATACTGCCTCGTTGCGGCAATAGCGTCTTTTGTTTTATTTAAAGCGTCGATTTTATCGGCGTTTTCGCTAAGGCTTAGGATAATCATGAAAGTTCCGGGTCGAATGACCGTTTCGATCCGTTGTATACCTTTTATACTTCCAAGTTCGTCTTCTATATCGCGAACGGCCATTTTATCGAGATTTTCCGCACTCGCCCCCGGATAGCCTCCGCTTATGGCGATCTTATCCAGCGCTATTTGGGGAAAGAGTTCTTTGGGTATTTTTATATATGAATAAACTCCCAAAAAAAGCACAAATATCAAAAGCACATAATTTAAACGGCTGTTTTGTATAAAATAGCGGATTATCGTCATATAGAGTCTCTTTTTATTGGCACGGTAATAATAAAGCACCGATTATATCGATATCTGATTAAATATGATATAATTTTAGTACCAAAAGATTAACAAAGGTTTATGTGAAAGGTTTTGAAGCTGATTTTTCTTATCTGGATATAAAAGAGAGAATCGGATATTTTTCCGTGTTTGGAGGTTTCAAAGATCTTAGCTCGCTTCATGATTATGAAAATCTCGATCAAAATATTCTCTATAATATTTTACATAGATATGATGAATTAAAAAACCGTTTTTGTTATTCCGGCGACATAAATCTACAAAAAGATCTCGATACTCTCTTGTTTCGAATCGCCGTAGGAGATAGAAAAAGCCACTCTATCTATAAAAACGACATCACCCAGCCAAGGGGAAAAGAACTATATAAATTTTTATTTGAAAAACAGATCATAAACAAAGAGTACTCAAGAGAAAAACGACCGCCGAGAGTTCCGGGACAATCGCTAAAAAAAGAGCTTAGACGATACAAAGCGGAAGATAAAATTCTTTTTTGCGACAACTTCACCCGTTTTTGGTTTACTTTCATAAATCCAAACAGAGATAAAATAGAAAAGGGAGAGCTTTTTGAAGTTTTAAAACTTATAAAAGAAGAACTAGACAAATTTATAAGCTTCACTTTCGAAACACTCTCAAACGAACTTATAAAAAAAAGTTTTCAAAAAGAGAAGATAACACAAGCGGGAAGCTACTGGAATAAAGAGATAGAGCTAGATCTTCTTGCCAAAACAAGAAGCGGCGCGCTAATAGCCGGCGAATGCAAATGGAAAAACCAGAGAATAAGCAAAAACATCCTAAACAAACTCCAAAAAAAGTGCGAATTGGCAAATTTTAGAGTAGATTATTTCGCACTCTTTTCAAAAAGCGGTTTTAGCAACGAACTGTTAAAAATGAAAAACGATGCTCTTTTACTATACGAGCTAAAAGATTTTGGAGTTTTGATTTGAGTTTAGACGATTTGCAAAAAAATGCGACAGAGTCGTAACCCTATCGCAAAAAAGGTCGTTTTATTTACCCTCTTTTATCACAGCGACGATTTTCTCGCCGATTCCTTTAACATTTTTCAATTCATCGACACTTTTAAACTCGCCATGCGCTTCTCTGTAAGCGATTATGCGTTCTGCTTTTTTAGCGCCGATACCTTTGATTTTGACAAACTCTTCGGCTGAAGCCGTGTTGATATCGAGAGCGAAAAGTGTCAATGCCGACGCTAAAAGTAAAAATAGAGACTTTTTCATGAGTATCCTTTGTAATTTATTTTGCAAAGGTAAGATCGGTTTATTGTAGAAAACCTTTACAAGCATAAATATTAAAAAGTAAAATTTGTATTTATTCATGAGAAAAGACAATAGTTTAAAATTTTAAAAACAAATTACGATTCTCTTTTAAAATCGTCTTCAATCCTTACGATATCGTCTTCACCGGTATATTCTCCAACTTGAGCTTCGATGAGTACTACCGGAATCTTACCTTGGTTTTCCAGTCTATGAATTTCTCCCATCTTGATATAAGTCGATTCATTCGGACGAATCAGTTTAACTTCATCTCCTACCGTTACCGTAGCCGTACCGCTGACGACGATCCAGTGTTCATTTCGATGAAAGTGCTTTTGTAAACTCAGCCGTTTACCCGGCTTTACGATGATGCGTTTTATCTTGTACTGATCGTGATCAAGCAACACTTCATAAGTCCCCCATGGGCGATGCGCGATGGTGTGTATATTTGTCAACTCGCTGCCGCTTTCTTTTAATTTTTTTACAACCCGTTTCACTTTTTGTCCCGACCCTTTTTTGCTTACAAGCAGCGCATCGGGGGTGTCAACGACGATAAGATCTTCTATATCTATAGTTGCTATCTGTTTATCGTGTGAAAGGATAAGATTGTTTTTCGAATCTATACTAATATGTTTTAAATTTTCGGTATTGCCGTTTTTATCTTTTGGCAACTCTTCATAGAGAGCATCAAAACTACCTAGATCACTCCAGTCGATATTGCTGTAAATGACTTTAACTTTTTCGCTTTTTTCCATAACGGCATAATCTATAGAATCGGAGGGAATATTTATCATCGCCTCTTTTTTAATCCGTATCATATTTTGTGATTCTTCGTCTTTTTTTAGAGCTTTTTCGCATGCATCGTAAATATCGGGAGAATATTTTTGAAGCTCTTTTAGAAAAACACCCGCTTTAAAACAAAACATACCGCTATTCCAATAGTAATTGCCCTTTTGCAAATACTCTTTGGCGGTATCGATATCCGGTTTTTCCCTAAAACTTTTAACATCTTCGCCGTCCGCCTCGATATAACCAAATCCCGTCTCGGGATAATCGGGAGCGATGCCAAAAGTTACGAGATTATTTTGCGATGCCAAAGTTTTAGCTCTTAAAACCGCTCTCTCATAAGCCTCTTCGTCTTTTATAAGATGATCCGAGGGCGTAACCAAAACCGTATCTTCAAAATCAAGCGCCATACAAGCAAGAGCGATTGCCGGAGCGGTGTTTCTGCCCACGGGTTCGAGAAGATAGCTGATATTTAAAGAGCGATGATCGATACACTTTTGAATCTCTTCAAGCTGATCATATGCCAAAAAATACTGCTCTTGATTTGAAACTATAAACATTTTACGACATAGTTTCGCATTTCTTTGCGCCGTTAGCTGAAAAAGGGAGTTA
>JALWKJ010000016.1 GCA_027081495.1 Campylobacterales bacterium
GTTTTGGAGTCTCCGCCATAATCGTCAAGTCGATATTGTCGATTTCAAAACCGGTCTCTTTGATAAATAAGAGAACTTCTTTAAGCATCTCTTTTGAGTCCATATCCTTGTATTTTAGGTCGGTATCGGGGTATATTTCACCGATATCGCCGCCTCCGATCGCACCAAGCAGCGCGTCTATAAGCGCATGAAGCGCCACATCTCCGTCCGAATGCGCTTTAAATCCCAAATCGGATTTTATCTTTACGCCGCCAAGGTACATATTTTTGTTGTCGCAGAATTGATGAACATCAAAACCGCATCCGATAAAACGGGCATTATCGGGCTCTTTTAAACACGCTAACACAGCTAAATCGTCAAAGAGCGTTATTTTTTTAGCTTTTTTTGAGCCTTTTACATAAAAGACCGATCCGCCCGCCGCTTTTACGGCGCTGCTGTCATCCGTATAGACTTTATCTTGGCAAAGCGCCTTTTTAAGTACTTTCGTACGGCTAAGCTGCGGCGTTTGAATAAGCTTTACATTTTCCCGGTTTATTGTTTCGTTTTGATACACAACCGTATCGCTGACATCAAGATAGGGCACGATAATATCGGCTCTGTTTTTGGCTTTTAGTATATCGCTTAACATCTCAAACGGTATGCAGGCTCTTGCGACATCCGTTACCATGACAAATTCGGTCGTCACATTTTCTATGGCGTTTTTCAAAGATTCCTGTCTGCTGTCTCCTCCCTCGACTATAGTGTAGCCGCCGTGCTTTTTCATATATGAGAGCTCTTTTTTGCGGGCCGTTACGATGATCTTTTCCGTACCGATCGCATTAGCGAGTCTATCGGCTACAAATTGCCAAAGAGGTTTTGAACCTATGCGGAGCCACTGCTTTTTGACATCTTGAGAAAAACGGGTGGAATTGCCTGCCGCCAGGATGACGAGTGTTAAATCGGGCAAATATTGTCCTTTTATATTAAAGTGTTACTAAATTATACACTAAAAAAGCTTTTTTTTTCCTAAATATAGATATCATTATCTTTATTGTTGTAGAATTGATTCGACTGAATAAGGGGAACATATGAGAAAAGAATGGGTAAAAAAACGAGAAAAAGATCAAACGGTAACACAAATGTATTATGCCAAAAAAGGGATAATTACCGAAGAGATGCGATATGTCGCGAAGGTTGAAAACCTTTCGGCGGAGCTTATTAGAAGCGAAGTCGCGAGAGGACGGATGATTATTCCCGCAAACATAAATCATACGAACTTAAAACCTATGGCGATAGGAATAGCCGCAAAATGTAAGATAAATTCAAATATAGGATCGTCCGCTCTGGCTTCAAATCCCGAAGAAGAGGTAGAGAAGTTAAAAATTTCAGAGCGCTACGGAGCGGATACTCTAATGGATCTTTCAACCGGAGGAGATTTGGACGAGATTAGAAAGGCGGTCATACAAAACGCCTCTATTCCCATAGGCACGGTGCCGATGTATCAGATACTTCATGATGTAAACAATAAAATAGAAGATCTAACGATAGAAAAGATGCTCGAAGTTTTGGAGAGACAGGCTAAACAGGGGGTAAGCTACTTTACGATACATGCGGGTTTTTTATTGGAATTTATGCCTCATATCGCGAAAAGAAAGATGGGAATCGTTAGTCGCGGCGGATCTCTTATGGCTTCTTGGATGATGCACTATCATAAAGAAAATCCTTTTTATACCGCATATGACGATATACTCGATATTTGTAAAAGATACGATGTAGCTTTGTCCCTTGGAGATAGTCTAAGACCGGGATGTCTTTACGACGCCAGCGACAAGGCGCAGCTAGGGGAGCTTAAAATTTTGGGAGAGCTTACTTTAAGAGCTTGGGAGAAAGATGTTCAAGTTATGATAGAAGGTCCGGGACATGTTCCCATGAATCAAATAGAGAGAAATATGAAGCTTGAGCAGGAGTATTGTCATGAGGCTCCTTTTTATATATTGGGACCTCTAGTTACCGATATCGCGGCGGGGTATGATCATATATCTTCGGCTATCGGCGCCGCTATAGGCGGATGGCATGGAGCCAGTATGCTTTGTTATGTAACGCCAAAGGAGCATCTGGGGCTTCCAAACGCCGAGGATGTTAGAGAGGGAATCATAGCCTACAAAATCGCCGCGCACGCCGCCGATATCGCAAGAGGCAGAAAAGACGCCATGAAAGTTGACGACCAGATGAGCGATGCGAGATACGCCTTTGATTGGAACAGGCAGTTTGAGCTTTGTCTCGACCCCGAGCGCGCGAAACAGTATCATGATCAAACGCTTCCGCAGGATGTGTTTAAAGAGGCGGAATTTTGTTCAATGTGCGGACCTAAGTTTTGTTCGTATAAAATAACGCAAGAGATAGTGGCGGAGCATAGTCTCTAAAACTTGATAATATATTATAATTTAAGGAAACGAATTTAATGTTAACTAGAGAATCGGTAGAAGAGAAACTAAAAGAGGTTGCATATCCGGGATTTACAAAGAGTATCGTAGATTTCGGATTTGTTAAAGATATAGATATTTCGGACGAGGCGGTATATGTGGAAGTCGATATCTCCTCTTCGGCTCCTGAAGTGGAACAGCAGTTAAGAGACGAGATAACCAAAAAGCTTCAGCTTATCGGCGCGACAAAAATAGACATAGTCATAACAAAACCGAAAATGCCGAAACAGTCGAGCTCGCAGGGCAAAAATATAGCGCCGCAAGTTAAAAATTTCGTGATGGTCAGTTCCGGCAAAGGCGGAGTGGGCAAATCGACCACTACCGTAAATCTCGCTATCGCGTTGGCGATGGACGGTAAAAAGGTCGGTCTTTTGGACGCCGATATTTACGGTCCGAATATTCCTAGAATGATGGGTATAGAAAACGAACAGCCCGAAGTCGTCGCAAACAAAGTAAAACCGATCTTAAGCCACGGCGTAGAGGTGATGTCTATGGGCTCGTTGATGGAAGAGGGGCAGTCGCTTATTTGGAGAGGCGCTATGATTATGAAAGCGATTCAGCAACTCTTAGGCGATATTCTTTGGAGCGATCTTGATGTATTGGTTATCGATATGCCGCCGGGCACGGGAGACGCTCAGCTTACTCTGGCTCAAAGCGTGCCCGTAACCGCGGGAGTTTGTGTAACCACACCTCAAAAAGTCGCGCTTGACGATACCGCTAGAAGTTTGGATATGTTCGAAAAGCTTCATATCCCCATAGCCGGTATCGTTGAGAATATGAGCGGTTTTATATGTCCGGACAGCGGAGTCGAGTATGATATATTCGGTAAAGGCACCACCGCGCCTCTTGCCGAAAAATTCAATACTCAAATATTGGGCGAAATTCCCATCGAGCCTATGGTTAGAGAGGGCGGAGACAGCGGTAAACCCGTAGTCTTTCATCAAAGCGGCAGCCAAAGCGCGAAAAGGTACCGCGAGGCGGCTCAAAAACTGTGGCAAAAGATTGAACAGATCAACGAAGAAGGCGGAGTTGACAACGAAGCGATACAGCCGACAACTCCTCCGGGCGTAAGCGCTTGTTCAACCGGCGGAGGTAATCAAGGCGGCGGATGTAGTCATTGATGAAAATCGTAAATATAATATTTTTAGTTATATTTTTATCGATAACTTCAATCGGCTGCGACAAAAGCGTTATCGAGTCATCGGATTTTAATTCCGATATAATCGGCGATGAAAAAGTTTCGGACAAAACGGATTCGAATTTATCAGATAGCGATATTTTCGAAGTTTTGCCTATAACTCCCCGGCAAATGGTTAAAAAAATGGGAGTCGGGGTAGATGCCACATGGTCTGAGGTGCCTAAAAAGATAGCCGACTACACTCAAAAGGCGACAAAAGCTTTTGCGGATAAAGGTTTTAGACACATAAGACTTAGAGTTGCCGAAGATAATGTTTCAAAAGTATGGGATTATCTCGACAACCAGATAAAAGATGCTCTAAAATATGATATGATCGCTATCATAGCCAATCAATCTCATACATTTGAAGATAATCCCACGCCGCAAAATCAAGCCGCTTGGGTAAAATGGTGGAAAGATATGGCGATGCATTATAGGGATTATCCTTATGAGTTGATGTTTGATTTAATTGTTGAGATCGCCGCAAGCAGTCCTTTGTCAAACGAGCCGATCGATCGGTTAAACGAGGCGTATGAAGAGGTCGTTTCGGCTATAAGGGCTACCGGCGGAAACAATAAAAAGAGGATTATTATTTTTAGCGCCCATAAAAGATCGGATCCAAAAAAGATGGATATGTTGAAAATTCCATCTAAAGGCGGAGGTTATCTTATCGGCGAATTTCATGAGGGATATGCTTCGGGACCTAAAAAAGATCCCTCAAAATCGCAATATTACGAATTTGGAACGCAAAAAGAGATTGACAATATCACTCAACGGGTAAAAGCCGCCGCAGAGTGGAGTGAACGCACGGGCATACCGGTATGGGAAGGGGCGTGGATGCCCGGAAACTATAACAAAGGCGATACCTATAGCATAGAGGAGCAGAAGAGATTCGCCAAAGATTTTGTCGGCGTTTTAAACTCTTATCATATACCGCATGCGATAAACGCTACAAAAAAATTTTATGATGTGCAGACAAACGAGTGGACTCGATTAGAGCCTGTAGTAGATTATATTTTATCTTTGAAAAATCAATAACATCTTTGCCACTTCGTTCATGTTTTTCGACTCAAACCCGTAAAGGGTTTTGAGTCTCTGATAATATTCAAGTATCTCTTCGAGAAATTCAAGATTTTTTTTCGTATGCGTTCCGAAATTGTGGGGATGCCACCATAGATGGTAGAGTCTGTTCTTTTTCGCCGCATATAACATGTCTTTTTTGATACGGGAGAGTTTCAGTTTTTCAAAAGGCGCGAGTTTCAGGGAGTAGGGGCGTAAAAATCTGCTTGCGGGAATATTGTAAGGCTTAGTGTTTGAGAGTTCATTTAAAGCGTATGTGTTGTGTGATGAGATGTCGATGTATGTATCTAAAAATCTTGCCACTTTTTGTTTAAGCGAACTCTTTTTTTTAAAATCGACCGATTCGTACATCCAGCTTTTTTCGTTTCCTCTGTAAGAAGTTATCCCGAAATCTTTGAGAAGATGAAGATATTTTTCGTTGCATTGGTTTCTCGGAAAGATTATGCTTTTTAAAGAAGCTCCGTGTCTTTGGGCGATTTTTATAGCGGCTTTTAAATCATGTAAAAAATGCTCTTTGTTTTGTCCCTTTTCCAGAGTGTAAAAGTGAGAAAATGTATGAGTTGCGATCTCCTGATTTTTCGATTTTATTATCATATCGATAATTTCGGGCGCGAAATGGCTCTTTTTATTTAACGAAACTCGCCGTATATATCTATAAAGATCGATATTTTTATCTTCGTATGAGGGGCGAATTTTGGGTAGATTTTCAAGCAGCTCTTTTTTATCTTTAAAATATATAAAACCAACAACCGCCCATGTAGCGTGGATATTATAAAGATTAAATAGTCTCAATATCTGAGTAATCGCAAAAGGGGTGTTTTCAAGGTTCGTTTTATACTCTTTTTCGCTCACTACATCCATCATCCCCCAGTAGAGTTCGAAATCTAACGATATAGTAAATATTCCTCTATTTGCCGGCATAATAAAACTCCGTATTTTGCCACTTTTTCGTTCCCTCTTTTTTCAAAGAGACAAGACAGCGCTTTTGTTTATAACCGGAGTATATTATAATGGGAGTAATCTTTATTTTATCATGAGTGCTTGAATATATATCGACTCCAAGCTTCACTCTTTCGTATTCGAAATACTCTTGGTTGAAACTTACGAAGATCATATGAATATCGCCGCTTTGATGTAAGCGTTGAATACAAAGATTTGTCACTTTATCGAGAAAACTGGTTAGTATGAGTCCGCATCTTGGAACGATCTCGCCCTGTTCGTTGACAAAGCCCGCCGCTAGGTCATGTTCGTACTCTTCATCTTTAAGATAGACTTTGTTGTCCGTTTTTATAAAACAATCTATAAGTTTAGGATTTTTTTTCAAGGCGTTGTACGCTCCGTTTTTAAGATTGTTTTCTCTAAAGAGTTTTATGGAGCTTGTCGTTATAAATTTATTGTTTTTTAAAAGAGTATGAAGGATTTTATCGACATTTTTCATCTGTTTATCGCATTCGAGATTGTTCAAAAGAAGAGTCGGCATGATTTTTATCTTTTTTTTATCTTCTTTTACAAGCTTTTTACAAAGTTTTTCGCAAAATTCTATATTCTCTTTTGCCCATTGAAAATTTTCTTTACAAATCGGGAGTTTTAGATGTCCCGTTTCTAAAACTATGATTTTCGGTTCGTTTATTAAAGATCGCATAGAGAGTATGATCTCAAATACACGGTCAAGTTTTTCGCTATCGTAATCCATTCAAAAATCCTTACGCGAAGTTGCGTTTATGCCATAGTTGAAATATAAATATCGACCATAGCTTGTATTTGTATCTGTCGTCGCCTTTTAAAAAGCGTTTTTTTATATTTTCAACCTCTTTGTGATTTAAAATTCCGGCGTTTTTTATATAATCTGAATCGGTCGCATCTTCAAGCAGGTCTAAAAGTTGAAATTTCAACCATTTCTCAAAAGGTATGCTAAAGCCCATCTTGGAACGATCTAAAAGCTCTTTGGGTATGTATGAGTGGGTTATGTTTTTTAGTATGTTTTTTCTTATTTTGTTTTTTATTTTCAGATTTTGCGGTATCGTAGTCATGTAGGATATAAGATCTTTATCGATATAGGGATTTCTTAACGATATATCGTTAAAATCAAGCGCCGTCGAGGATTTTACGATCTCCGCATCCATTAAAAAAGTTTTAAAATAGATTCCTGTTATCTTGTCAAGCGTCTGGGCGTATTTTCCGAATCTTATATTTTTAAACTCTTCGTTTTCATCGTAGGGGAGAGATAGAAGTTGAGAAAGAGCGTTATCGGTAAATAGGGTCGTTTTCGTTTTTATGATACCGGCTATATCTTCGGCTTTTAAAAGGGAGAGAAATTTTTCATATCTTGTCATAAAAGGGTTGTAATATTTTATATCTTTTAAAAGAGAAAGCGGTAAATTATCTAAGATATGAAAAAGAGGCTCTTTTATCCAAAAAGGAGTTGACATAAACTTTTTAATTCTCTCCAAGTCATCGGCGGTTGCGAATATCTGATCTCCGCCGTCTCCTCCAAAAAGAGTATCGATACCGGCTTTTTTCGCTATTTTGGCGAGCATTATCGTCGGAGTAGCGCCGAAGTCCGAAAAGGGCTGTTCGAAAATATCCGATAACGACATGATTATCTCTTTCGCGTCGTTATCTTTAAAGTAATATTCAGTGTGTTTTAAGCCTAGATAAGACGCTACTTTTTTGGCAAATACGGCTTCGTTTATGCTTTTTTCTTCAAATCCTATCGTAAATGTTTCAACATCGATATCGAGTTCTTTTTTAAGTAGGGCGCAGAGGGTGGAACTGTCGTATCCGCCGCTTAAAAAAGCGCCCGCTTTATTGTTTTGGGGAACTCTTTTTTTGATCGATTTTACCAAAAGCTCTTTGGCGTTTGTCGTTATTCGCTCTTCTTGTTCTTTGCTTTTAGGATGATTATAACACTCGAATATCGACCAATACTTTTGGGTTTTAACGGCGTTTGTTTTGGGATCGTATCTTAAAAGGGAGGCCGATTCGATCTTTTTACAGTTTTTGTATATCGTATGAGGCTGTAAAATGAAGCCGAATTTAAAATAGCCGGCCAAAGAGTCGTTATCTATCTCTTTTTTTAATAAATTTGCGCTAAAGATATTTTCAAGCCTGTTACTTATCGCAAAAACTTCATGATTTAGAGTATAATAT
>JALWKJ010000017.1 GCA_027081495.1 Campylobacterales bacterium
CTATTTTATCCCCAGAAGTTTTTTATAATAGCGTACATAATCGCCTATATCTTTTTCTCCCAAAATACCGCCGAGAGAATTTTTGATATTTAAGACTCTGGTGTAAAAAGGTTTTTGGGTCGTATTCGCATCCTTTAATGAGGAGACGCTTCCAAGTATATCAAAAGTGTTGCAATCGACAAAATATCCTCTTTTTTCAATTTTAAAAAAAAGTAAAGAGTAGTCGTTTTTTATGCAGTTTGAGCGAAAATCGCTTTTTGCGGGAATCGGTTCGTTTTCAAAAAAGAGTTTTGATCCGAATAGATCGGGATGAACTATCTCAAATGCGGGAAAGTTCTCTTTGAACTCTTTTAAACTCTCTTGATCCGGTACGATCGGAAGAACTCTGTTATAGAGATAATTTAAAATTAAGATATCTCCTTTTGACGGTTTTATTTTATAATCTGGAAGCGCTTTTTGCACAAGACGGTCAAATTTTGAAAAAACTACGGTAAGTTTGCCGTTTTCTTTCGATACGACCCGCGCATTTGCGATAATTGTTTTGTGTTTGTCGTCAAAAGAGTGTAAAACTATACCGCTTGCGCCTATTGAGATATTTTTGTCATCTACTTTTGCGGTATCGTTTGAAACTTCGCTAAGAGTGGCGATATATAGCGATGGGTTAAAATCCGCCAAGAGGGAGAGTGCGAAAAAGATAGTCGTAAATAGAACTTTTTTTATCATTTTTTACCTTTTGATCTCTTTTTTAAGATTATACAAAATATAGATTAAATGGTCGATGACTCAATACTGTTTTTTGACTAAAATCTAAAATCGGTCATTGTTTAAACTTAAATTATGTTTTTTTAGGTAATATTTAATATAAATTTAATTAACTTTTATTTTTTAAAGGATATGCATGAGTTTTTCATTTGATAGCGTTGTTCATTTGTATCGTGACACTTACTATAAAATGCCCCAATCGCTCAAAACTTTTTTAGGAACCGTGTATGGAAATATTCCTATCTCTATTCGTTACGGAAAGCTTTACGGCGAGTTTATGAAAAGGTATAGAGAGTTTGAAGAATCGGACGAACAGTTCAAGTTGGATTTTATTTACAACAAAACTCTTGAAACTCTCGTTTTTGCCGAAGAAAATATTCCTTTTTACAAAGAGCATTTTCAAAAACACGCGGTTAGTTCAAAAGATTTTAAATCGATCGAAGATTTGAAACTTTTTCCAAATATCACAAAACACGACATAAAGGCTAATCTCGATCGTCTCTATACCGATAAAGTAGAAAAACCGGTGCCTTATTTTAGCGGCGGATCGCTTTCGACGCCTACGCAATACTTTCATCCGCTATATACGAGCCGTGCAAAACATAAAGCATACTCATTATATACGCTGTCGAAAATCGGGTACAAGTATAGAGACAAAACTCTTCTTTTAAAAGGGCGGGAAGTTTCGGATCCCAAAAATGATATCTACTGGGAGTATGAACCGGTTGATAATTATCTCTATCTTTCCAACAACTACATGAATTCCGATAAATTTCCTTTGATGTATGAAAGAGCAAAAAAATTTAAACCGAAATTTATCTTCGGTTATCCAAGCGCGGTTTTGAGTTTTATAGCCATGTCGAAACAGTTTGGACTTGAGCCTTTGAAAATCCACGGCGTTATAGTATCGTCCGAAAGTATATACGAAGCCGATTTTAAAACGATAAAAGAGTTTTTTGACGGCGTTGATATTTTAGCGGATTACGGTCATACGGAGCGGGTAGTGGGAGCTTATAGATTAAATTACGATAACTATCATTTCGTAAACGCGTACGGAGTGCCTAGAATCGTCGATAACGAGATAGTAGGGACATCTTTTGACAACTTTGTTATGCCGTTTATCAACTTTAAAACCGCGGATGAAGTCTCGGGCGAGATTTTGTATTTTGACGGTACGGATATCGCAAGAGAAGTTAGAAATATCGAAGGACGAACTCAGGATTATCTCGTTACAAAAGATGAAAGACTCGTGTCAATCACCACGATGTGCGGCGGTCAGCACCTGCCGTTGGATACTATACGAAATCTTCAGTACAGACAAACTGAACCGGGAAAAGTAACGGTGCTGGTAGAGAGCAGAAAAGGGGAGGTAGATAAGGAGCATGTTATATCGGGTATGAAAAAACTCGTTCGAGACGGAATAGAATTCGATGTTGAATTAGTAGATAAAATTGAAAAAAGCTCAAGGGGTAAAAGGGTAATATGCAAGCAATCTCTTGATATAGAAAAGATCAGAAGTAAAAAATAAAAACTATATTATTTAAGGAATCTATCTTATGTTTGCAAAGATAAAAGCGCTCATCGCAAACGAAGGGGCGATGTTTTTTATATCAAACCTCGTTTACAGTTTTTCGACCTATCTTATAGCGCTTTTGATACCCTATAAGTTAAATATCGAGAGCATGGCGGGATTCTCCGCGGCTTTTAATATAATCATGATGCTTATATTCGTGTTTGAGTTCGGGCTTACGGTTAGTTACTTGAGATTTAACCAAATTTATAAGATCTCCGACCAAATAAACGCTTTGATACAGATATTTATATTTATATTTTTATTCGTACTCTCACAGAGCGTTTTGGGGCATTATACGGATATATTTTTCGGAGTGCAAAATTTAGGCATCACTCAAGAGTTTATATATCTGTCCATTTTTGCGCTTTTGAGTTGGATATTTTTCAAGACGACTCTTCTTGCTAAAAAGAGGATCAAATTTATTATAGTAAATTCGTTTATTATTTTATTTATTCGTATAGCGTTTCTTGTGTATATACTCTTTTTTATAGATCGTATCGATCTTGATCTCATATATCTCTATCTTTTTATACTGCCGTTTGCGATGGTTGTTTTTTTAAACCTAAAGTACAATCTCGAGTTTTTGTACGGATGCAAAGAGAAGGTAAAAACAAAAGCTTTTAGAAAAATCTTTTTTAAAAGAGTCAAGCAATTTTTGGTTTTTTCGGCTTTGACATATGTCATTAACGGTTTATATATCTATACTCAAAGATTTGTCATTATTTATATGGTCGATGAAAAGATGACGACTACGCTAGCCGAAATAGGATATGCCATGAGCTTTGGCGGATTGATCATGATTTTTATCTCCTCTTTGAGATCATATTTTCTTTCAAAATTCAATATCTCGCAGATGAAAGAGGTTTTAAAACATATAGATTCGCTTTTTGGATATAGATGGTATGTGCTTTTTGGAGGAGTAGTCGTCTCTTTCGTCATCGCGATGATCGTCGAGTTTATAAAACCCTCCTATCTGTCTATAAATTCTTCGATTTTCGTATTTATACTCATATATTCAAGCATACTTATAGCATATTTAAGTCTTTTTAGTCTCTTGTCGAAGACTTTCAATTTCAATATGCTGGAGCTTAAACTAAATATCGTAAGACTACTTTTGGTGGTAGCCATAGTATATGCGATTTTCGCGAAATTTCCGATTTTCGGATTTATCATGATAAATGCCGCGATTATCGGAGTCGAGTTTTATTTTGCGAGAGTAGTCGTCAAAAAAATTCAAAAAAGATAAAACGGGAGAAAAGAGTGCAAAAAAAGGATAAAAAGATCATTTTAATCGGTCCGATGTATGCAAAAGATTTAAAACAAGCCGGCGGAGTGACGGTGCTTTTTGAACAATTACTAGAGGATTTAAGAGAACTCGGTGTCGATCATCTTGTTATAAACTCAAATAAAAACTGCTATAAAAGTATAGCTCATACATTTTTTAGCGTCGTAAAAGAGTTTTTAAAAAATGTTAAAGATTATGATCATGTAAGTATTCACGGAACCGCGAATCATTATATTCTTATAGCTCCGTTTATCGTATTTTTCGCAAAATTATTCAAAAAAAGCGTAAGTCTTAGAAAATTTGCCGGCAATTTCAACGAAATTTACGAAAGCGTCGATCCCGTTCGAAAAAAGCTCATAGAGTATGTTTTAACAAAAGCGGATCTTAGTTTTTTCGAGACGAAATATCTTGTCGAGTATTTTAAAAAATTCAATCCGAAAACATTTTGGTTTCCAAATGTCAGAAGAGCTTTAAAAGATAGTTCGCCCAAAAGCGATTTTAAAAAACGATTTGTCTATATCAGTCATTTAAAGGATGAAAAAGGGACTTTGGAACTTCTTGAAGCTTGTAAAAGGTTGGATTCAAGCTTTGATGTCAAGATTTACGGACCCGTACATGAAGAAAAATATACGCCCGAATTTATAAAAAAATACAATACGACTTATGAAGGCTCTCTTACTCCAAAAGAGGTGATTCGTAAATTAAAAGAGTGCGATGTGCTCGTTCTTCCAAGTCATAGAGAAGGATATCCGGGAATTATCATAGAAGCTTATTCGGCAGGGCGGCCGGTTCTTGTTACGAATCTCGACGCCATAGCGGAAATCGTCGAAGATGGAAAAACCGGCTTTTTGGTCGAACCAAAAAATGTGGATTCATTGGTTGAGGGATTTAACAAATTCAATCAAAAAAATTACCCCCTCTTATCAAAAAACGCATATGAAGCGTTTGAAGATTTTAACTCTATGCCTCGTACAAAACTCTTTTTAAAAAAGATTAACGAGCTGTAAAAACAGCTTTTTATCTTTTGTGTTCACGGCCGGATCGCCGCTAAAAGAGAGGCTATTTTTTCGTAAAATCTTTTATCGCGATATCGTAAGCGTCGTAAAATCGCATCACCTCTCCGCCGTATTTTTTTGCGAACGAAGTTGCGGCTTTTTTTGTCGAAAACGCATATTTGCTTATAGCGCTCATCGTCGCCGGCATTTTGCTTCCCGTAACATACCAAGCTTTGAGCGCCGAAATAAATTTCAAACTATTTGCGTCTATGACTTTTACATCCATAAGATCCGTATGGTTTATCTCGTTGTCATATACGAGACAGTGAAGAGAGCAGTACTGTTTTACTCCGTTTTTCGTATTTGCCGCATGATTTGTTCTGTAAAACGAAACTAAATCCATTCCGCAGATCGCGCAAGAGTACTTGTTTGATCCTTTTTGCAAAATAGTCGCATCTTTTTTTAAAACCTTTTGAAACGAAGCCGGACTTTTAGCGGCGTCGATTTTTGCGCTCTGACTCGCGCAACCCGTGAAAATTAAAAAGCCGATTATCAAAAAAAGAGTTTTCATTTAAAACCTTTAATAATTATATGATACGCCTAGCGTTACAAGCAAAGCCGAAGCGTCTTTGAACTCTCCCTCGATCGCAAGAGGATTTGCTTTATCTCTTTTTTGCGAGACGGTTCGTTTATCTTTGTCGTCGTAAAGAACAGCCATACCGAAACCTAGATTGTCGCTATACTTATACTCAAATCCCCCCGAATAGATCAAAGCGTCGGAATCGGGAAGTTCAAATCCGAGATTTTTGCTAGGAGCGGGATTTTTGTCTATACAAAAACCTCCCATGAGGGTTAATTTTTCATTGTAACGGTGAGTTACTCCTATCCGATAGGCATCCGTATCTTTCCAGTTTCTAGGTTTGGGATCGTCAAACGCGGCTTTTAGCGCGCGCGGAACCGTGTCTTTAAACTCAAAGTCAAGAGCCTTATATTTACTCCACATCGTTTTATCGTACTCAAATTCTAAAATCGTATTTCCAAAATCATAAGCCACGGCCACAGCCGCGACGGCGGGCAGAGGTATGGTTACGCTCGCTCCGCCGTCGTAGAGTTTAGTGCCGCTTAAATAGAGTTTCGCGTTTCCCTCTTCTTTGAGATTTATATTCGATCTGTAAGTCGCGCTGAAATTTAAATTTTGCAGCGCTTTATAAGTTAGAGCCAAATTATAACCGTATTTTATAGAATCGGCTTGCATATCTCTTTTTGCGGGGACTCCGATGGCGCTTGCGTCGCTTTTTACGATACCTTCGCTATAAACGACTCTAGCGCCGCCTCCGATAGCGAATCGATCGTTCACTCTATACGATAAAGAGGGATTTATCTCTATGATTTTTAGAGTAAACTCGTTAGCGCTCGCTTTTGCGTACGGATCTTCCCATCTTTTTGAAAGACCTCCCGGAACCGTAAGCGATATACCGTAGCGAAATCCGCCGTAATCTTTTGAGCTGAAAAAGAGATGAGGGATAAAAAGATTCTCTTTTTTCGAGACCGAGTTAAATGAGGGATTGTAAGTATCCGTATATTGTATTTTAGCCAAAGAGACATATGTAAAAGCGCCCAGAAAGTAGCTTTTATTATCGTTAAAAGCCATATTCGCGGGGTTGTAATAGGAACTATCCGCTTTGTTCGCGTTTGCGACATACGCGCCCGCTAACGCGGTTGAAGAGGGAGACTGTTCGGGCAGTCTATAAGCGCTCGATAGAAGCATCGACGACGCAAAGAGGCTAAGAAGGGTCGATTTTATTATAATTTTTTTCATTATTTACTCCTTATTTCACTAAACCATTGGGTAACGGCTTGATATGCCGTAGGCGCGCACTCCGTATGATCTAAATTATCGCTTAGATTAACGGCGCTTACTCCCATTTTTGCCGCGCTTGATTCGGGAATGATTGAAGGAATCACCGTATCGCCTTTACAATAATAGAGTCTCGTATCGGTTATTGGAGTATAGTCGTTGACGCTATTTTGTATAAAAAGCGTTCTAAGCGTATTGTGTTGATTTGTAAGAAAATCGAGTTTAAAGGCCGGAATAAAAAATTCGTCGATCGATTCCGTAAGTTCGGCGCGAATTTCGGCGCCGGTATAATTTCCGGTATAAAATGTCGGAAGTTTTGTCGCGTAAGGCTCGTTTACCATAGTAGTAAGATCGATATCGTAATATTTGCTATAAGAGTTGATTATTCCGCCTATGAAATCGGGTCTTTTCATAGTTTGCGCGCTTATAACTCCCATACCCGTTAAGTTTAAATCATAGGGTCCGGACATAGGAGCTACGGCTTTTAGTGATATATCGGGATGGTTCTTTTCTATCTCTTTAGCCGTTGCAAGCGTGGCATAACCTCCTTCGGAGTAGCCGGTAAGATATATCTGTCCGTTTAACGGCATACTTGCGTCGTTGCCGAATTTCAGCATCGATTTAATCATATTTATAACGGTGTTCGCGGAGCTTTTTTCAAGCAGGTAAGGATGAGTAACTCCTTTTGAGGAGCCAAATCCTATATAATCGGGTTGAATCGTAACAAATCCCCCTACCACAGACAGCGGAATGATCGATTGTATCGTCCATGAACTCGGCTGCAAGATATTCGCGGGGTTTGAGTTTAGATTTTTTGCGACTATCGTGGGCGCTTCGTCGTTTGGAAATATCGTTCCGTGTTGATCGCTCACTATGGACATAGTAAAATTTTTACCCTCTTTTTTTAAACTCTCCAATATCGTTTCACTTGGAACGGGGATCGTTACGAGTCCGGAAGCATTGATATCTTTACCGTTTTCATTCGTAACGCTATAGATGATCTCATATCCCTTTATACCGAATGCCGCCTTATCGGTGATGCCCATTTTGGCGATTAGATTTTGCATAATCGAAGAGTTGAAGTCAAACAGCAGTTTCGGAGCGGATAGAAGTTTTGCGTCTCCGACGATATTTTTGTCTTCGTTGTCATATCCCCCGCATCCGATAAAAAGCGTAAGGATCAAAGAAGAGCTTAAAACGATTTTATTGATCTGTTTTAGCATAGAGTCTCCTAATTTTTAATTTATCCCCTGTCTCAATAAAAATTGAGTCCTTTGAGATATATGATTCTCGAACAACATCTACAGCGGCAGGGTCAAAATTTGGAACAAATTTTGGGGACCCGCCGTGAAGCCGTTTGAGAGAATCATATATCTTAAAGGACTCGATTAGAGATTATTATCGAAAAAGAGGCCGTTTTTAAAATTATAGATAAAAGATGGTTAAACTATTGCATTTACATGAATGTCGGAGCGTCGTTTGAAAATAAAACGAGATCTGTGGGTAACGATTCTTCCGCAAGTATCTCTTCGAGACTCTCTTTATCTTTTAGTACGATCTTTTTTGCCTTAACGATATTTTCGCTTAATACTTTTGCGTTTAGCGAGCCCGTGATGATAACGGTATCGAAGATTTTATCTATTTTTTGGGCGAGTTTTTTGTTTGTATCTTTATCGCTCTCCACGATTCCGGGCGTTATGATGATTTTTTTACCTTTATATGAAGATATTAAATCATACGATGCGCTCATTCCTTCGAAATTTCCGTTAAAGCTATCGTCGATTATCAGTTTTCCGCCCGATTCGATTTTTTCAAGTCTATGAGGAGGAGATTTTAGTTTACTTACTCTTTTTTTTATCTCATCTATATCCATTCCGAGCTCATAAGCCGCAAGTATAGCCGCGGTTATATTGACGGCTTGAAATTCTCCCAGCACGCTTGATGAAAAACGCTCTAATTTACCGTCTATGAGAAGATCAAAAGAGATTCCGTCAAGCGAAGCGTCGATATTTTTTATATTTTCTCCGAATATCTCTATTTTTTCATTCGGTTTTACATTCGCGCTTGTATGGATAAAGGCTTTTTTAAGTTTTGACGAGTTCAAAAGTTCCATTTTCGTATCTCTAATGTTTTCAAGCGTTTTAAAATACTCGATATGTTGGGGACCTATTTTTGATACGACGGCGTATCGGTGATTTAAAAGTTTTGCGATTTCGTCTATATCGCCTCTATTTCTCGCTCCGGCTTCGGCTATGTAGATTTCACAATCTCTTGGAAGATTTTGATTTATATCTTTTATAAGTCCCAAGAGCGTATTTACGCTTCTTGGAGTCATATATGTCTTGAATTTTTTTGAGAGAATCTGATATAAAAAGTTTTTGATGCTTGTCTTTCCGTAACTTGCGGTGATCGCTACGATTTTTAGATTTTCCATACTTTGAAGCTTTTTTTTCGCATCTTTTTCATATCCCGATAAGAGAATTTTTTCAAATAAAAAGTCGGCTGCCAAAGCAAACAGCAGAGGTAAAATCACGCCGAAGAGATGACATTTGAAGGTTGTGATACAAAGAAGATCTTCTATCAAAACGCTAAAAGTTAAAAAGAGAAAAAATCTTTTGATTCTCGGCGTAAAGACGAGTTTTTTATCTATCTTTTTATACCAAAATATAAGTGCGGGAATCAAACCCGCGTAAAAATAGATCCAAAAATATTCTCCGCTTAGATAATATGTAACAAGAGGAATCAGAAAATAGAGTATATGCCAATAATATTTTTTATGGTGAAAAATCACTCTTTGAAGTTTATATCCGTACCATTGAAGATTCAAGATAAGATACCATCCCAAAGTCATCGTAAATATAAAGTGAGATAGAAGTAAAAATATTTCAAATTTGTCCATAAAATTCCTCTTTCACGGTTTTTTCTACCGTTTTTGCATGATTTAAAAAGAAGTAGTGATCTCCTTTTAACACATAAAGTTTCGAGTCGTTCATGAGGGAGTCTATCTTCTTTGCGCACTCAAGCGGCGTAGCGCTATCTTCATCTCCCCAAAAAAGCAGCGCCGGTTTTTGATACTCTCTAAATATCTCTTCAAAATCTTCATCGACTACATTTTTAAAAGTTTCATACATGTTTTGATCCATATTTTTTACATCTTTTGAAGCGAAAAAAGTTCCGATCTTTTTCAATCCCGAATGTTTTAAAAGTTTGAAAATCAAGATTTTGGTTTTTACTTTAATCGTTTTTTTAAGAACGATTCCCGCACTGCTTAAGAGTATTAAAAACGAGGGTTGAAGAAGAGTCGCTATTTTACCGCCGAAAGAGTGTCCGGCTATGATCCGCTTGTCGGAGTTTATAGCGTTTAAAAACGATTCTATTATATCTTTATAATCTTTTGAGTTCAAAATAGCGCTATTTTTGCTTTTTCCAAATCCGGGCATATCTATATATATGTGCCTAAAATCGCTAAAAGAGCTTGAAAAGGCCTTTTTCATGATCTCTTTGTCGCTTCCCCATCCGTGAAGCAAAATAAAATCTTTTTTGTTTTTGGGATTTATGATTTCATAGGAAATCTCGAATTTTCCCGCTTTTGTTTTTATCTCTTTAAGTGCCATCGGCGTTTTATTTACCTTTTTGTATAATGAATTATGGACGATTTTACAAAAACAAAGCTTATTAACAATCTAATCGAACTCGTTTCGCATTTTTACGAGAAGAAGCATACCAATGCGTCGGTGTCGGAGATAAAATATCTTAAAGGTTTTTGTGAAGGCATTGCCCACTCTTTAGTTGAAATGAAGATTATCGAAAAAGAGGAAGCGAAAAAGATTTTAAAAGGATTGGGTAAAAAAAGAGAAAATATTCCCCAAAAGGTAGAAAAAACGGAGCCAAAAGAGTTCTCTCAAACGCCGGCAAATCCGCTTAGCGACCTCGATATACCTACGATTTTCAGAAAAGAGGTGGAAAAAAAGCCGTTATAAGCGTTTTATATCCATATAGGCTCTTCATCCATATCGGGTAGATTTCTCAATAACTGATAGGGTTTATAAAAAGCTTTATAGTTTAAGCTTGTGCAATCTTTTACGAAATATCCAGGATAGATCCATGAGAGATTTTTCTCTTTCGCAAACTCTATCTGCATAAGCATCGAGTAGGTTCCTAAAGAGTATTTTGAAAAGTTCGGATCATAATAAAAATAATTCGAAGAGATTCCGTCGTCTAAAAAATCGATCAAATCGACGCCGACAAATCTATTTTTATAGTAGTATCTAACCTCTTTTCCGTAACCGGAAAAACCTTTTACATAAAGATCCTTATAGGACTCTTCGGTTAGACCGTAATAGTCCCATCCTCTTTTTTTCTGCATAAAACGGTGATATTTTTCATAGATTTTCAAATGTTCTTCGCTAACGCTCGGTTCGCAAATTTTAAAAGTGATTCCTTTTTGTCTGAAAATTCTTCTTTGAGATTTTGAGGGAGTAAATTTTTTGACATTTATGCGCAGACTTTGACACTCGCTGCACTCTTCGCATTTCGGTCTTGAAAAATAGTCGCCGAAACGACGCCAGCCGTGTTTTACAAGCGTCGAGTTCAACGAAGGGGGACAATTTTGGATATATTTGTATTGCATCTTCATCAAACGCCCGTCAAGATAGACGCAACGGGTTTGCAGGGTTGAAAACTCTATTATGTCGTATTGATGATGGGTCGTTCTCTCATGCACTATTTAGAGTGAACCTTTTGATACTCTTTATAGAGGGAGTCTTTTACTTCTTGAGCCAGCCTCTCTCCGTCGATACAGCTTTTTTTTATGATTTCGTCAAGTTCGCCGAGGATTTTTCCGAGTTCGGATTCTACCTCTTTTGAGGTTTTTCTTTTTGCCATAACCGTTTCATAAAGAGAGGTTTTTCTGATAAGATCCAAAAGTTCGCCTACCGTTTTTTTAGTATCGCAATCCTCTTTTGGGCAAAATCTCGGATATGAAGAGTCGATATCTTTATCGATATCGTTTTTGATCTTTCTGATATGATCGGTAATGGCGGCGGCAAAAGCGGCATATGATTCAAAAGAGGAGTTTTTGCCTATTTCCAACGACGATGTTACTTTGTTGATGTTCTGATACATAAGGTATGTTACGACAGAACCTACCAGCAGTACGGATAAAACTTCCATTTTTCTCTTTTCCTTCGTATATGTTGTCGTAATTATACATAAAATTTGATTTTAAAACAAATTATTACTATAATATCAAAATTTTTAAATCAAGGTAAAAACAATGAGCAGTTGGAATTTAGATAGTTGGCGCAATAAACCGATATTGCAGCAACCGGTATATAAGGATCAAGAACTTTTAAAAGAAGTAGAAGATAAATTGAGCAAATATCCTCCGCTTGTGTTTGCCGAAGAGGTTAGAAGTCTTAAAAAACGGTTCGCCGCCGTTACGGAAGGAAAAGCTTTTTTGCTTCAAGGAGGCGATTGCGCCGAGAGTTTTGCGGAGTTTAACGCCGATACGATAAGGGATTTTTTCAAAGTATTTTTGCAAATGTCCGTTATCTTGACATTTGCGGGAGGTAAACCCGTTGTAAAAGTGGGACGAATAGCGGGGCAGTTCGCAAAACCCCGATCGAGTGATTTTGAAACTATAAACGATGTCACTCTTCCCAGTTACAGGGGAGATATCATAAACTCAATCGAATTTACGAAAGAGGCTAGAGAACCCGACCCCTTTAGAATGTTGAGCGCTTACAACCAGTCCGCCGCCACTCAAAATCTCATCAGGGCTTTTGCAAGAGGTGGTTTTGCGGATTTAAGAAAAGTTCATAGATGGAATCTCGACTTTTCCGCCGGCACTACGGCCGATAAGAGATATCAACAACTCTCCGACAAGATAGAGCAGGCGTTAAATTTTATGGGAGCGTGCGGAATCACTCCGGAAAATACTCCCTCTTTGGCGCAAACGGTTCTATATACATCTCACGAGGCGCTTTTGCTTAACTATGAAGAGGCGCTTACCAGAAAAGATTCGATTACCGGAAAATATTATGACTGTTCGGCTCATATGCTTTGGATAGGCGATAGGACGCGACAGGTTGACGGAGCTCATGTCGAGTTTTTAAGAGGAGTCGAAAATCCGGTCGGTATAAAAGCGGGTCCCACTACGACAACCGATGATTTGCTTTTACTTTTGGATAAGTTAAATCCTTCTAACGAATCGGGTAAAATAAATATCATAGTCAGAATGGGAGCGGAGAAGCTGACCGATTATCTGCCTACGCTCATAAAGGCGGTAAAAAAAGAGGGTAAAAAGGTTTTATGGAGTTGTGATCCGATGCATGGAAATACGATCAAAGCTTCAAACAACTATAAAACAAGAGAGTTTCATAATGTGCTTCAAGAAGTTAAAAACTTTTTCGCGATTCATAAGAGCGAAGGCACGCATGCGGGCGGTATTCATCTTGAGATGACGGGTAAAGATGTTACCGAATGTATCGGAGGCGGGCAAAATATCGGTGAAGAGAATCTATCTTCAAGATACCATACCCATTGTGATCCGAGATTAAACGCGCATCAGGCGTTAGAGCTTGCCTTTTTGATCGCCGATACGCTAAAAGCGGCGAAATAGCCAAAGTCATGAATATAGAAACGGATTGTATAGCCTGCATATTTAATCAGGCTCTTCGTGTGACAAAAGAGTTAAATCTCTCGAAAGAAGAGTCAAAAAAGATACTGGATATCGCCGGCTGTATGGTTCCTTCTTTTTCATTTTCTCTCACACCGCCGCAAAACGCGACTCCTATGTATGAAAAGATCGCTCAGATTCTTGATGTCGAAGATATTTACAAAGAGCAAAAAGTTTTGGCGATAAAAAAGGCGGAGTCTTTATACGATTATTCGAAAGAGTTGATAAAAAACGGCGACGATCCCATTGTAAGCGCAATCAGAATAGCCGTCGGCGGAAATGTTTTGGATCTAGCTTCGGAGTATAGTTTCGATCTTACGACGGAGATTCAAAATATCATAAAAGCGAATTTCGCCATTGATCATATGAACGATCTCAAAGAGAGTATCGATAATTCTAAAAATATAGTCTATCTTGCGGACAACGCCGGCGAGAATGTTTTTGACAGGATATTTATAGAGACTATAAAAGATATATATCCCGATATCAGGATATATTATTTCGTAAGAGAAAAACCGATAATAAACGATATATGTTTCAAAGATCTTATAAACGATCCGATTTTAGATGTAGCGACGGTTATAAATAGCGGTATCAAGACGCCGGGCGTTATAGTAAGCGATCTTAACGATAGGGCAAAAGAGCTTTTTTACACCGCCGATACTATCATATCCAAAGGAATGGGAAACTATGAGTGTTTAAGCGATTACGGCGATTTGCCGATTTTTTATTTATTGAAAGTAAAGTGTCAAGTCGTCGCTTCGTCGCTTCATTTAAGTCCGGGCGATCTAGTTTGTAAAAGCGCGCAAAAAGTGGATTGATTTATGAAACTCTTATCTTCATTTTTCGGCTCTTCGAAAAAAAATCCCAGATTTGACAAATATCTCGTAGTACCCGATCTTCACGGCACATACAGCGTATATGCGAAGGTGCAAAAGTATATAAAAGAGAATATCAAAACCGACACTCGGGTGATATTTTTGGGAGATTATATGGACAGGGGAGAAGAGGGAATGATCGACGGTAAAGTATTTGCCGATGCGGGATCGTTTTTTACGATAAGAGATATTATCACTTTGAAAAAATGGGCTGAAGAAAACGGTATAAGCATGATATTTCTTCGCGGAAATCATGAGATATTTTTTGAAAATTTTTTTATTGACGGCTCAATCAGCGCTTATAAGCAATACCCCTTTTTCCAAAACTCCGTAAAAGCGTTGGAATTCGTTATGCAAAAAGATCATCAATTCGCCGAAGATTTTATAGATTTTTTAAAATCTCTCTCTCCTTATCATTTGGATCGAAAAAACGGTTATCTTTTCGTTCATGCCGGAATCGATCCCGAGTTGAGAGATTTGCATTCACAGGTTAAAAAGGGTTCTATTTATTGGATAAGGGATAAGTTTATACTCTCTAAAAAAAGGCTTCCCTTTACGGTGATATTCGGACATACTCCGTTTTTCGAGCCTTTTATCAAAAAAGATAAAATCGGTTTGGACTGCGGAGTTTATCGAACCGGATATATTAATCTTCTCGAGATAAACGGCTCTTCCCACAAAATTACGAAAATTTAATTTTTCACCTCTTTTGACGATATGGTTATATTGGCACACATATTGCTCTGCTTTGATTTTAATGTGTGAATAGAGGAGCTACAAAGATATGAATTTGGAAGAGACACTTATGGAAACCGCCGAGGCGACCGAAAAGATGAATAATATTGAATTTGACAACGATACGCTTATAGAGCTTTCGCTTTTTGATCAAAACAGACTCAAAAATATAAAAATAGCGTTAATTACGGACAATAATGATCTGAGAAAGATGAACTATTATCTTTTTCGGGATGTCAGCGATGTAGATCATTATACTATGGACGATCTCGAAGCCGAGGATGTCACGATGCTTGATGATATGGATATAGTCATATATCATAAAAAAGACGACGATCTTAAAAACGAAATACTTCACAATATCAAAGCCAAAAATCTTAAAACGAAATTTTTTCTTATAACGGATAAAGAGTATTTGCGGCAAAAAGATATATTGACAGAGCATATAAACGGCGTTGACAAACTTATGAAAATGGATTTTTTTCTTGAGGATTATATACTCTCGATGGAAAAATATCTTAAAAACAATTTTTATTCCAAAAGAGTTTTGGTGCTTGAAGATATGCCGGATGTCGTTTTATACGAAAAAGAGCTTTTTCATAAGCGGGTCGAAAATATACTCTCGCGAAAAATCTTCTTCTCGCTTTTTAGATACGGTTTTGATTCCGAAATAGATATAGAAGTTTATAACCTAAAAAAGATCGTAAGAGATCATGATAATATATTTATAGATAAAAAAGAAAAAGAGATCACATTTTTACTATTAAATGTTATTCCCGATTTCGGTAGTAAGATCATCAAAAAAAGAGTGAACAATTTTAGTATAACTCTTCATCCGATCGATGCCGTTAGCGCGTTTGACATAGTCTTTGATCAATCTTCCGATAGCGCCGCGGAAGTATAATATCGATATAATTGCGTCATATTATCGCAAGGAGTTATGATGCAATCGATAATGGATATAATCATGACGGCGCTTTTTGTGCTGTTTATGATCTTTATGGTTCGTGGTTTTATGCTTCAGTCGTCAAAAAAGAACCGAGACAAACTTGACAAATAAAGCTGTTTTTACTTCAACTTTGCTAAAATCCCCCAAACTTCTAAAGGATCATATGTGAGAGAATCTTTACTCATCGAGATCGGGGTTGAAGAGCTGCCCGCGATCCCTTTTTTAAAAGAGTTGCGAAACATCGAGAAAAAATGGCATAAAATACTATGTGATTATAGGCTTGAGAGCGAGTTTGATTTTTTTTATACGCCTAGACGACTCCTCTTTTTTCATAAAAATTTTTTATTAAAACAGCCCGACTCCAAAGAGGAGTTTTATGGAGCGCCGTTGAAGATCGCTTATAAAGAGGGAAATCCTACTCCGGCCGCTTACGGGTTTGCGAAAAAGTGCGATATCGAAGTAAAAGATATTCAAAAAGCCGTTAAAAATTCCCAGGAAGTTCTCTATTATGAAAAAAAGATACCCGGAATCGAATCGAAAAAGCTTTTGGGAGAAATGATAGAAAAATTTCTTTTGAGTCTGGATTTCGGAAAATCCATGAGATGGGGTAATTGTGAATTTAACTTTATTAGACCTCTAAGGTGGCTTGTTTGCATGATGGCAGATGAAAATGTAGAGTGCGAAGTTTTTGGCGTAAAGAGCGAAAATAGAACTTTTTTACATAGAAGTCTCGGATACGACAGCGTATCTTTTATCGATCCAAAAGAGTATTTCTCAAAAATGGAAACAGGCGGCGTTATTCTCGATAGCGCAAAAAGAGAAAAAAGAGTTTTAAAGCAGTTTGAAACATTGAGTGAAAAAGAGGGGATTAAAATCGATATAGATAGAGAACTTCTTGACGAGATTGTCGCGATTACGGAATATCCGACTGCGCTTTTGGGCGAGTTTGACGAACATTTTCTAACTTTGCCCGATGAAGTGATTATAACTTCTATGAAGGAGCATCAAAGATATTTTCCGGTTTTTAAAGAAGATAAACTTACAAACCGCTTTGTCGTGGTTTCAAACGCTTACTGCAAAGATTTCTCAAAAATAATAGAAGGAAACCAAAAAGTATTGCGTCCAAGACTAAGCGACGCGCTTTTCTTTTACGAAAACGATTTGAAAAAAGGATTGGACAACCAAGGACTTAAAAAGATCACTTTTTTAAAAGGTTTGGGCTCAATCTACGAAAAATCGCAAAGAGAGGCTAAAATCGCGGCTTTTTTGCATCAAAAATATAAACTTCCTCAAAGCGCGGAGCTTTTGGAAAAAACCGTTATGCTCGCAAAAGCCGATCTGTTGAGCGATATGGTATATGAATTTACCGAACTTCAGGCAATCATGGGGTATTATTACGCAAAAGCCGCCGGTGAAGATAAAGATCTTTGTCTGGGTATAAAAGAGCAGTATCTGCCCGATTCGAAAAAGAGCGATTTGCCTTCAAGCGATTTTAGCTCCGTCGTTGCGCTTAGCAATAAGCTAGATACGATTTTTTCTCTTTTTAAAGCCGGTATGATCCCAACGGGTACAAAAGATCCTTTCGGCTTAAGAAGAGCGGCTCTTGGAGTTATCAGGATAACTCTTGAACGCGGTTTTTCATTTGATATAAAAGAAGATGCCGCATTGCTGGCAAAAGATTATAAAGGCGTTGATCTACAAAAAATCGAAAACTTTTTTATAGAGAGAATTTTAAACTATTTTGATGTAAACGCGTCGGTTATAAACGCCGTGCTTAAAAGCGGCGAGAGAGAGATCGGCAGGATTTCAAAAAAGATAGCCGCTCTCGAAGAGATCGTAAAATCAAAAAATTTCAAAGAGACCTCCGCTACATTTAAAAGAGTAGCGAATATCGTAAAAGATATCGATTTGTCTCTTGATTTGAAAGTAGATGAAACCCTTTTGAAAGAGGCGCCCGAAAAGGAGTTATATAGAGTTTTCAAAAACGCCGATTCGAAAAATTACGATACTTATAAAGATAGACTCGACGCTCTTTTTGGACTAAAACCGCAAATCGATACTTTTTTCGACAAGGTCATGGTAAATGTAGATGACGAGGCTCTTAGAAACAATAGAAAAAATTTGATAGCAGGTATTTATAAAGCGTTTAGATCGGTTGCGGAAATCAAAGAGGTTACTCTGTGATTTCCGATAAACCTCTTTTTTAGATAAACTTCACTAAAATGGTATGATTTATTTTATATGAATATGGAGCTTTTATAAAGAAATGAAAAACAGAAAATTAGCGGCTATCGGATTTTTATCAACGATTCTTGGTGCAACACTACTTGTAAATACGCCGATGATGGCAAAAAGCGGTGAAAAACTTCAAACAAAAATTTCGCAAGATCGACTTAACGCTTTGGCAAAATATACCAAAGTCATACAGTCGATAGAGCAGTATTATGTCGATGAAACGAATATTACCGATATCGTCGATAAATCTTTAGAGGGTCTTTTGGCAAATCTAGACGCTCACTCGTCGTTTATGAATACCAAAAAATTTAAAGACATGAAGATTCAGACGGAGGGAGAGTTCGGAGGTTTGGGTATAACCGTCGGCATGCGCGACGGAGCGCTTACGGTTATATCTCCGATCGAGGGTACTCCCGCGGACAAAGCCGGTCTTAAATCCGAAGATATCATACTTAAAATCAACGATCAGTCAACTTTAAACATGACGATAGACGAAGCGGTTTCTATCATGAGAGGCAAACCGGGAACTCCCATAGAGCTAACTATCGTAAGAAAAGAGGAACCCAAACCGATCGTGGTTAAGATCATAAGGGATATTATCAAAATCGACTCCGTATATACGAAAAAGATCGAAGATACGGATATTTTATATCTAAGAGTAACGAGTTTCGATAAAAAAGTCGTAAAAGATGTCAAAAAGGCGCTTGAGAAAAATAGAGGAAAAATAAAAGGTATAGTTCTTGATCTTAGAAACAATCCCGGAGGACTTTTAAATCAAGCCGTAGGACTTGTCGATCTTTTTGTAGATGAAGGTATTATCGTTTCGCAAAAAGGAAGAATAAAAAGCGAAAATCAGGTTTACAGCGCTACAAAACCCGGAACTTTCAAAAAAATACCGATAGTCGTTCTCATTAACGGAGGAAGCGCGAGCGCGAGCGAAATCGTCAGCGGCGCTCTTCAAGACCATAAACGAGCCATACTCGTCGGGCAAAAGAGTTTTGGAAAAGGAAGCGTTCAGGTCATCATGCCAATCGGTAACGACGAGGCGCTAAGACTTACCGTCGCTAGATATTACCTTCCAAGCGGACGGACGATACAAGCCGAGGGAGTCGAACCTGATATCGAAGTGTTTCCCGGAGAGGTCAAAGTAATCAAAGATGAATTTTCGATCAAAGAAAAAGATTTGAAAAAACATCTAGCCGGCGAACTTGAAAAGATAAACGGTTCGAAGAAAAAAGATAAAAAGACGGAAAAAGAGAAGAAAAAAGATAAAAAGATTATCTTAAAAGAGGATATTTTAAAAGACAATCAGCTAAAAACGGCTATAGATACGCTAAAAGTTCTTCAAATTACGGAGGGTATGACAAAGGAGAAGAAAAAATGAATAAAAAGGAGCTTCTGTACGAAGGAAAGGCGAAAAAGCTCTATGCTACCGAAGATCCGGATTTGTTAATAGCCGAGTTCAAAGACGATCTGACGGCTTTTAACGCCCAAAAAAAAGGGAGCGAAAGCGGAAAAGGGGCTTTAAACTGTCAAATAAGCTCGCGTCTTTATGAGCTTCTTGAAAAAAACGGCATAAAAACACATCTGATAAAAACACTCGATGAAAATCATCAACTCGTTAAAAAGGTAGAGATCATTCCAATCGAGGTGGTCGTAAGAAATACCGCTACGGGTTCTTTAAGTAAAAGATTGGGTATTAAGGAGGCGCTTAAACTTCCTTTCACGCTTGTAGAGTTTTATCTCAAAGACGACGATTTGAACGATCCGATCATTTGTGAAGAGCATTGTTTGATCTTAAATCTCGTCAAAGATAAAGAGACTCTGCATTTACTCAAAGAAAGAGCGAAAAAAATAAATTCGGTTTTAAAAGAGTTCTTTAGTCAAAGAGGGCTCGATCTTATCGATTTTAAAGTAGAATTCGGTATAGATAAAGAGGGTGAAATAGTTTTAAGCGACGAGATCAGCCCCGATAGCTGTAGATTTTGGGATATGGATACCGGAGAGAAAATGGATAAAGACAGATTTCGTCAAAATCTCGGAAATGTAAAAGTAGCCTATGAAGAAGTGTTAAAAAGAGTTCTTGAGGAGAAGTGAGTGAGAGCGATCGTAAATATTCAGTTAAAAGAGGGAGTTTTGGATCCTCAGGGAAAAGCCGTTCATCATGCTTTAGGCGCTTTGGGATTTAAAAGCGTTCAAAATGTTCGAATAGGCAAGCAGGTATTGCTGGATCTGGATCAAAACGATGAAAACGAAGCGAAAGAAGAAGTCGAAAAAATGTGCGAAGAGCTTCTGGCAAATACCGTCATAGAAGATTATACTATAGAGATAATTTCATGAGAGTCGCCATTGTCGTATTTCCCGGTACAAACTGCGACTACGATACAAAGTATGCTTGCGATTTGGCCGGTGTTTCAAGCGCTTTTATATGGCATAAAGAGACAAAAATCCCGAAAAATTGCGATCTTATTATCCTGCCGGGCGGTTTTAGTTACGGAGACGCGTTAAGAAGCGGCTCTATCGCTAGATTTTCTCCCGTTATGAACGCCGTTATAGATTTTGCAAACAGAGGGGGAAGAGTGCTTGGAATTTGTAACGGATTTCAGATACTTCTTGAATCGGGACTTTTGCCGGGCGCTATGAAAAGAAACGAAAATCTCCATTTCGTATCGAAATTTCACCATATAAAGGTTGTAAACGCCAACAATGATTTTCTAAAACTCTTAAATACAAACGATATATTAAATATTCCCATAGCTCATGGTGAAGGGAACTATTATGTCGATAGCGAAACATTAAAATCTCTTTACGACAACGAGCAGGTTTTACTTACATATTGCGATCGAAACGGCGAAGTTTTAAATCCCAACGGCTCAATCGATGCGATTGCGGGAATTTGCAATAAGGAAAAAAATGTTTACGCGCTTATGCCTCATCCCGAGCGGGCGATGGAGAAGCTTTTGGGATCCGATGACGGCGTCAGTATGATGAAGGGTTTTTTTAGTTGATTTTTAGATCGTTATTTTTACTGTTTGCTCTTGTGATCGCTTCAAATAACTTATACGGAGGATTATTCGATTCTATTTTCGGCTCTAATGATCAGAAAAAAAGCGATATAGTCATTGAAGAATCAGAACCAATTCCTTCCGATGAAGAGATAACTAATCCGAGAAACCCTGAAAATGTAATGGTGGAAGAAGAGACGATAAGCGCCGACGAGTATCTTGACAGCAGTAGTGAAGACGAAAAGATATTTGAAGACGCTTCGGCTGACGATAATGACAATAATGTCGATGTCGTCGAAGAAAAGGCTATAAGCGACGATGAAGATTTTTCTTCCGAGACTTTCGATCAAGAGAGCGACCCGTTTATAAAAGAGCGAAATATTTTACTCTCATTTGCAAAAAAACCGGATAAAGTGTATCTTTTACAACATTTTAAAGTCGATATAAAAGCTCTTATTCCTCAGACAAATATTAAAGCCATAGCGACCGATTTTATCGGCGGCAAGGATTTTAAGGTTTTAAACCGCGACAGCCAATGGTTAAAGACGGGTGAAAACAGTTATGAGAATAGTTTTTATTTTAAGTTATTGACTCCCGCGGCGAAACTTCCGAATATAAAAGTTACGAATCAGACGCAAAACGGCGGTGTGAGAAGCGAAATTTTAAAACCTTTTGCGCCTAAAATCGTTAAGTTGAGAGAAGATGAGCTTTTTTGTAAAGTTATAGCAAAAAATTTGGAAGTTTTACATCATCAAGAGAGAAAATACGATGAAAACGCGAATATCATCGTTTTGGAGATCAATGCGACATTAGGCAATCTTGAAGACTTTCATATTCCCGTGGCTTTAAGAGAGGGGATCGATCAGTTAAAAGAGAATTTGACTAAACAGAAAATATTTTATTTTGCGATTGTTCCTAATGTAAAAAAGAGATTTAAATTTAAATATTTTAATCTCTCAAGAAATCGTTATGAAGTCATTTCATTTGATATAAAACCGATAGATACGAAGATAAGCACCCATACGGAGTTAAACCCTCAAAAAAACAAATATATACTCTATAAAGTCGTGTTTTTGATAGCGATGGCTCTGTTATTCGTGCTTTTGTTTATAAAGTATCGAAAATATTATCTTCTTTTTATCGCTCTTTTGTTTATCGCTCTTTTGTCGTTTGTTCAGATGCCCATTACCAAAGCAAAACTTCCGGCGGGGTCGGCTCTTAGGATTTTGCCGATGTCAAACTCTACCGTATTTTTTAGAACGAAAATTCCGCTTGAAGTAGATATACTTCTAAAAAAAGAGAAATATACGAAAGTTTTATTGCCAAATAAAAAAATCGGATGGGTAAACAATGAAGATATTAGGTAGGTTAAAAGCGATATGGGTATCGTTTGAATTTTTTACGACTGTAACCGTCGTCATATTTTTGATGCGTTTGTTTAATTCAAAGCAGTGGCAGATCAGAAGAGCTTGGGCGAAGATGCAGTCTTATTTAACCGGCTACGATCTTGAGATAGTAGGTAAGCCCGATCCCGATACGGAGCTTTTATTGTTAAATCATCAAAGCTTGCTCGATATTATCATCTTGGACGCCAGTTTTCCCAAAGATATATGCTGGGTGGCGAAAAAAGAGATAGCCGACATGCCCTTTTTCGGTCAAATTTTGACTCTTCCTAAAATGATTATAATCGATAGAGAGAGTAAAAAATCATTGGTGAAACTTGTGGCTCAAGCTAAAGAAAAATTACAAGAGGGCAGGGTTGTCGCGATGTTTCCCGAAGGCACCAGAGGAGACGGTAAAAAGCTGCTTCCTTTTAAAATGGGCGCGAAACTTCTCGCTTCAAAGCTTGATCTTAAAATCCAGCCCGCGGTTATAGTAAATACAAGGCAAATTTTAGATTCTTTAAACTTTACCGCAAAATCGGGGAGAGTGAAGATAATATACCTCGATCCCGTATATCCTAAAGAAGATAAAGAGTGGTTTTCAAAACTTCATGAAAAAATGCAAGAAGTAATCGATAAAGAAACTAAGGGTAGTTGAGTCTCTTCACTTAACTTTTAATTTTACCTTAAACTTTCTTTGCTATAATTCCTCCAAATTAATAGTTGCACAGGAGGATATATTAAATGTCAAAATATGAATATCAAACGGAAGTTTCTCAACTTTTAGATTTGATGATACACTCTCTTTATTCAAACAAAGAGATATTTTTAAGAGAACTCGTATCAAACGCTTCAGACGCGTTAGATAAGTTAAATTATCTTACTTTAACAAACGATAAATTTAAAGAGCTGAAGTACGAACCTCGTATCGATATCAAGATCGACGAAAAAAATAAAACTCTCACAATCAGCGATACAGGTATCGGAATGAGCAAGGATGAACTCAAAAAAAATCTAGGCACGATCGCAAAAAGCGGCACAAAATCTTTTGTCGAAAAATTAAGCGGCGACGCGAAAAAAGATTCCCAACTTATAGGTCAGTTTGGCGTAGGCTTTTATTCGGCTTTTATGGTTGCTGAAAAAATAGAAGTTCTTAGTAAAAAAGCCGGTTCAAAGACCGCAAACTTATGGATTAGCAGCGGCGGAAGCGAATATGAGATAAAAGAGGCGAAAAAAGAGACTCACGGAACCGAGATAACGCTTCATTTAAGAGACGGTGAAGAGGAGTTTTTACAAGAGTATAGAATCAGATCGATTATCGAGAAGTATTCAAATCATATTCCTTTTGCGATATATCTTGAAAAAGAGGAAGAAAAAGAGGGGAAAACCCAAAAAGTCATCGAACAGATAAATAAAGCCTCGGCTTTGTGGAGACTCCCAAAATCGAAAATTAGCGATGAGGAGTATAAAGATTTTTACAAAACCATCTCTCATGACAATGAAGATCCAATACTCTACATACATACGAAAGCCGAGGGAACACTTGAATATACGACGCTTTTTTATATACCTAAAAGCGCTCCGTTTGATCTCTTTCGCGTCGATTATCAATCCGGTATCAAACTTTATGTCAAAAGAGTCTTTATAACCGACGACGATAAAGAACTACTTCCTACTTATCTTAGATTTGTAAGAGGAATCGTAGATGTAGAAGATCTTCCTTTAAATGTAAGTCGTGAAATACTCCAGCAAAACGCTATTTTGTCAAAAGTGAAAAAAGCTTCGGTTAAAAAGATATTAACGGAGCTTAAAAAGCTCAAAGGCAGCGATTTCAAAAAATATTTAGAGTTTTACGAGACTTTCGGAAAGGTTTTAAAAGAGGGTATCATGAGCGAGTTTGAACATAAAGATTTGCTTTTGGATCTTTTGCTTTTTAAATCGAACAAAAGAGAGGAATTAGTTGATTTTGAAACCTATATAAAAGATATGAAAGAGGATCAAAAAGAGATCTATTATATAACGGGTGAAGACGCAAATATGTTAAAAAGCTCGCCTCTGCTTGAGAGCTTCAACGAAAAAGGGATTGAAGTGCTGCTTATGGATGATGATGTAGATGCGATAGTAGCGCCGAATATCCATAAATATAAAGAGAAGGAGTTAAAGGCGGTAAATTCTACCGAAGTAGAAGAGAGCGATGAAGAGAAGATAAAAGAGGCGAAAGAGAAATTTGCCGAGATTCTCGTCAAAATGAAAGAGATTTTAAAAGATAGCGTAAAAGATGTTAAAATTACGACAAGATTAAAACTCTCGCCCGCCGTTTTGGTTTACGACAAAGACGATCCGGATTTCGCGATGCAGCAGATGTTAAAACAGATGGGACAAAGCGATCTGCCTAAAATAAAGCCGATTCTTGAGATCAATCCAGATCATGAAATATTTAAAAATATTTTGGAGAAAAAGGCGCTGGGTAAATTAGATACTGTTGCTCATACTCTTTTGGATTTGGCGAAACTAAGCGAAGGTATGAAGATAGAAGATCCAAACTCTTTTAGTAAACGCATTTACGATATGCTTTCAAAAACGATCTAGGTGAAAAAACATTGAAAAAGATATCGCTTTTGTTGCTTCTTTGCGGCTTTTTGCACGCGGAGCTTTATAAGATCGACAATTTTAGAAGCGATATCTATTCACGAGATACGAAAAGATTAAAACCTGTTGAAATCTCTCTGATTTTCGAAGGCGACGATATAAAAAGCAAAGATTATAAGATAAAAGACGCGTTAAATATCGTTATAAGCAGTTTTTATATAGAAGATCTATTTACCTCCAAGGGAAAAGAACGGTTTAAAGAGCTTTTAAAAAGATATATACTCAAAAAGTACATGATAGATATAGAGTTTATATATATACAATCTCTTGGGATAAAAGAGAGTATCGATATAGATAAAATTGTCAAAAATTTACAATCTCAAATCCAAGAAGAGTTAAAATCACCGAAATCTTCTTTAGATTATAAAGAGTCGATAAAAGCTACTCCGCAGATCCCTTAAAAGGCGTGAAATTTGAATTCAAGCGGTATCGTAAAATATAAAACTCTATCGAGAAGTTCTGTGGGTATCGGTTTTAATCTTAGTTTTTTTAGCGTTTTTATCGCGCTTTTTGCAAGTAGTTTGGCGGGACTGTTGATGACTCTTATATGTGAAATCGAACCCCTTTTGTTTACCGTGAATTTCACGATAACGACTCCTTGCAAACGGAGCCTTTTTGCCTTTTTCGGATAAAACAGGTTTCTTTCTATTTTTTCTCTTACATAAGAGGCGTATTTGTTTCTTACGGATGTCGTATCGATTTTATATGCGGGAGCAACCGCTTGAACAATCTCTCTTTTTGTTATTTTGGGTTCGGCTTTTAGAGATTTTTGTTTTTGTTTTACGCGGGGTTTTGGTTTGGGATTATTTGATGGCGGGGAGGGAATTCTTTTTTTAACGCTAACGGAGCTTAGAGTGATCTTTTGAACTCTTTTTTGTGTCGTGTAGATCTCTTTTTCGGGGGTTATCTGAGATTTTAAGATCATGACATGAAGGGCGCCGACGACGATAAATATGCTAAAAAACCAAAGCGTCCCCATATGTAACCTTTTAAATCCATTTTCTCGATAGCTTATAGTTTAAAAGATCGTCATTTATCGCTAAATTTTTATGATGGGATTTATCTATATTTTTTATCTAAAAAAAATCTCTTCTCTCTCCATACTAGCCAACACGCAAACAGCGCCAATAAGAGGGTTTGTATGATTTTGCTATCCGGATGAGTCGAAAAGATTTCATTAAAATATCCGGCGGTGATATGAAATATAATCGGTATGAAGATATTTCTACCCGTTTTATAATATAGCCAATTCATGATGATTACAAAAGGAAATATACTAACCAAAAAATTAACGCCGTATATCCAACCTTCGTTTGCTACATTGCTTTGATAATAACCGTTTATAAATGAGAGCGGGATATGCCAAAGTCCCCAAAATAGACCAAATATCAAGGATGTGTTGAGTAGGTTGAATCTATTTCGTAATGCGTCGGTACCGTAAGAGTGCCATGCAAGCTCCTCGATAATAGGAGCGGCGATCAGCAAAAACAAAACCGGAAAAACACCCGAAGAAAAAGTATATTTCCCGGTTATGATAAATTGTGAAGCGCTATATCCAAATAGCAAAGAGATCGTCTGAGCCGTTAAGATGGATATCGGCATCAAAAATATTGCCAAAAACAGATAAATCGGTTTGATTTCACTAAAATTAAAAATCCTATTTTTGAAATCGGTTATTAGATTTGTATCTTTGCGCATCATCCAAAAAGCGACGATCGCGGGAGATAATAACCCCAAAAATCCCAATATACTGATCAATAGTTCATGATTTGTCTGTTTGTGGCTTAGATATCCGGCTAAAAACCAAAAAGACCAAGGTATGATAGTCGATAATAGATAAAAACGCAATGGATGTTTATAGCCGTTTATGGACATCGTCTAACTCCGGTTTAAAACTTTACATAAAACTATAACGAAATTATGCTAAGCCGATAATTTTTCCTGTTCTACCGGCAAATTTGAAACAAGCTCTTTAAAATCTACGATTTTACTCGCCTGATCTATATCGATACCGACGATATTACCCTCCGTGTCAAAATCGACAACTACGCCGTCTGCAATCTCTTTGCTATCAATGCTTTTATTTGGTGATAGATCGATGTGTATGGTTACTCTGTCGCTTAAAGTAACTACTTATTGTCAAACTCTTTTACAACACCCCAAAATCTAACTCTACCGTTGTCCTGAACATCTATTATCAGAGGATTTTTGACAATATCGATACACCACTCTTTTTTCAGATAATCTCTCTTTTTTAATACTATATTTTAAAACTCCAAAATGTTGAAGCTTAGGAACTATTTTTCTGCTAGTAGAAAAGATTGATAAATCATCACATCTGTTTTTGATTTCAAAAAAAATATCTTTAGCAATTTGAATACTATCAGTTTTTATATATTCTATGATTGATTCTAAATCAAACTCTGCATTTTTAGTC